>CALLRY010000237.1:0-3355 GCA_938014285.1 uncultured Collinsella sp.
GCGCCGTGAGCAGCTGGCGGGCAACACCGCCGAGCCGCAGCATCGCTTTGCCACCACGTCCGACAACATTGCCGAGTTTGCGGTGGCGGGCAGCTTTATCTTTGGCCAGCCGCTCAAAAGCATCGAGCATGTCGATATCGACGAACTCGGTTAGGCACGCAATGTCGCCGGAGTCTTCGCCACTCTTTTGCCGAAAGGATAGTTCCATGGAATATATGCAGGTCAACCGCGCCAACGGCCGCGCCGCAAACGAGCTGCGTCCCGTTAAGCTCACCCGCGGCGTCATGAAGCACGCCCACGGCTCGTGCCTGGCAGAGTTTGGCGATACGCGCGTGCTGTGCGCCGCCACCATCGAGGAGGGCGTTCCGGGCTGGCGCAAGGGCGCCAAGGCCGGTTGGGTAACGGCGGAATATGCGATGCTGCCGGCGTCGACCGGCAAGCGCTGCAAGCGCGAACATGCCAACCGCAAGGGCCGTTCCATGGAGATCGAGCGCTTGATCGGCCGCAGCCTGCGCACCGTCGTCAACATGAAGGCGCTCGGCGAGTACACCGTTACCGTTGACTGCGATGTGATCCAGGCCGATGGCGGCACGCGTACGGCGAGCATCACCGGCGCCTGGGTGGCGCTGCACGACGCCCTTGCCATGTGGGTCGAGGCGGGCAAGCTCGAGCGCATTCCGCTTACCGGTCAGGTTGCCGCTATTTCCATGGGCGTCGTCGACGGCAACACCCTGCTCGACTTGGATTATTCCGAGGACAGCCACGCCGAGGTCGACATGAACCTCGTCGCCACCGATACCGGTGAGATGATCGAGCTCCAGGGCACTGGCGAGCAGGCGCCCTTCGACCGCAAGCGCCTCAATTCCCTGCTCGATTTGGGCGACAAGGGCATTGCCGAGCTCATCGAGCTCCAGCGCCAAGCCCTCGCCTAACCTGCCAAAAAGGGATGTTAATTTTGACAGGTTTTATCTGCGGAAACGCCGGTAGATAAGGTTGATGCCACGTGAAAGGGGAGACGCCGAAGGACCTGTCCCTTTTACGTGACTTTACTATACAGACAAGGAGACCACTCATGGCACTTGAGAAGATTGACATCGATACCCTCGACCCGGCGGCGACCATCGTCGTGGCAACGGGCAATGCCCATAAGCTCACCGAGATCGAGGCCATTTTGGGCAAGGTTATGCCCGAGGTTCGCTTTGTGGCGCTCGGCCAGCTGGGCGATTTTGAGGACCCCGAGGAAAACGGCACGACGTTTTTGGAGAACGCTATCATCAAGGCGCAGGCTGCCGTCGAAGAGACGGGGCTCATGGCCATTGCCGACGATTCGGGCCTGGTCGTCGACGCGCTGGACGGTGAGCCCGGTGTGTATAGCGCGCGCTATGCGGGCGTTCACGGCGACGATGCCGCCAACAATGCCAAGCTGCTCGTGAATCTGGAGGGCGTGGCCGACGAGGACCGCACTGCGCGCTTTATGAGCGTCGTCGCGCTCATCGACACGGACGGTTTGGTCACCTATGGTGAGGGCGCCTGCGAGGGCGTTATCGCACATGAGGGCCGCGGCGATCACGGCTTTGGCTACGACCCGCTGTTCCTGCCGGTCGACACGCCGGGCAAGACCATGGCCGAGCTGACGGCGGACGAGAAGAACGCCATCAGCCATCGATTCCATGCGCTCGAGCACCTATCCGCCAAACTGACGGGCGAGGAGTAGGCCGTGCGTGCGGTGGTGCAGCGCGTGCTCAACGCCGGCGTGACGGTCGACGGCGAGTGCGTGGGCAAAATTGGGCGCGGCTATCTGGTGCTACTGGGCGTTGGCCACGACGACACGCGCGCCGAGGCCGATAAGCTGTGGGGCAAGCTCCGGGGCTTGCGCATTAACGAGGACGAGAATGGCAAGACCAACCTGGCACTTGCCGATGTCGACGGCGAGGTTCTCGTGGTGTCGCAGTTCACGCTGTTCGCCGATTGCCGTCACGGCCGCCGTCCATCGTTTACGGATGCTGGCGCCCCCGATGTCGCCAACGAGCTCTACGAGTACTTCCTGACGCTTGTGCGCGAGGACGTCGAGCACGTAGCGCATGGCATCTTCGGCGCCGACATGAAGGTCGACCTCGTCAACGACGGTCCATTCACCATCGTTCTGGACACAGATAATCTGTAAGTAGTCAATTTGGGACCGGGCTTTTTTAGCTACTTGCGTATGGCCACAACAGGGTGCTATAGTATTAGAGTTTTGTCTATCTTAGGGGTATTATCCCCTTTTTGAATTGCACCTTCTGGAGGCCCTGTTCATGGAAGAGATGGAAGTCAATCACGTCGACGACATCCACGAGAAGCTGACCGATATGGTGGGCGATCGCGTTAAGGTGAAGGCCAACATGGGCCGCACCCGCGTCGTCGAGCGCATGGGCACCATCAAGAGCGTCCATCCGGCAGTCTTTATCGTCGAGGTTGACGAGCGCCGTGGCCGCAAGTCGCGTCAGTCCTACCAGTATATTGATGTTCTCACCGGCCAGGTCGAGCTGTTCGACCCCGAGAGCGGCGAGCACATTTTTACCCCGCTCGGCAATCAGCTCGAGGAGCACTAGCGGTGACCGATTGGTCCCTGACCCTTTCCGCGCCGGCAAAGATCAACCTCTATCTGGGGGTTCATACCGAGCGCGACGACCGCGGCTACCATAAGGTCGATTCCCTGATGGCGGCCGTCGGTCTTGTCGATACCGTGACGGTTACGCCGGCACAGGCGCTGACCGTCCAGACGATTCCGACATCCGACTTTCCCATGCAAAAGAATACGGCGTATCGTGCTGCGCTCGCTATGGCCGAGCATTATGGTCGTGAAGCCAACGTCTGCATCACGATCGAGAAGCGCATCCCGTTGTGTGCCGGCCTGGGCGGTCCTTCGACGGATGCCGCGGCGGTCATTGTCGCCTTGGCAGAGCTGTGGGGTATCGACCGTGCCGATTCCGCGCTGGACAACATCGCGCGCGGCATTGGCGCTGACGTTCCCTTCTTTTTGCATGCCAGCCCTGCATTTTACGTGGGTGGGGGAGACGTGCTGGCAACCGAGTACCCCGCACTACCCGCGACACCCGTCGTGCTGGTCAAGCCGCGCGAGGCAAGCGTTTCAACAATTGAAGCCTATCGACGTTTTGACGAGACCCCTGCGCCTGCGGACAAGCCCGGAGCGATCGCATCTGCCCTTCACTCGGGAGATGCAGAGGTGGCCTACGCGCTCGTCCACAACAACCTGGGTGTCATTTCCGCGCAGATGGAGCCGCGGATTCAAACGGTGCTCGACTGGCTTCGTTCGCAGAACGGTACCGTTGCCGTAAACGTGTGCGGTTCGGGT
>CALLRY010000238.1:0-3355 GCA_938014285.1 uncultured Collinsella sp.
ACGTCGATCGGCGGCAGGTCATCGACGACATCCACGGGCGCGGCACCGTAGGCATCGAGCGGGACGTAGTCGTACGGCTCTTCTTCGACCGGCGCGGAAACCGGCGGCGTCGCGCCCGATGCCCAAGCACCGCGACCGGCATCGCGAGAACCCGACGCCCGACCGCCCGCGTTACCAAAGCGCTCGGCCTGCGCCCGCTGGCGCTCATAGTTCTGCTCACGACGTCGTTCCGCATCTTCTCGCTTAGCGACATCGCGAAACACGCGACCCGAACTTGCGCGCACCGTCTCCAGATCCAAACCCAGCAGATCGGCAATCTGGATAAAGTACGTATCGATCATATAGCTGTCACGAAGCGGATAGATGAGCGTCAGAGCATCTTCCAGCGCCTTGGCGCGACCGCCCGGCGTGGTGATGTCGCTCGACTCCTGCAGCGAACGGTAGACAAAGTCCATGAGGGGCTCGGCAGCGTCGATACGCGCCTGCAATGCCTCGCCACCATGCGCGGTGATGAACTCCATGGGGTCGTTGCCATCGGGGAGCACCACGCAGCGCAGGTCCATGGAATCCTGCTCGATAAACTGAATCGCGCGACGGGCGGCCTTTTGACCGGCGGCATCACCGTCAAACATATACACGATGCGCTTAGCAAAGCGAGTAAGCGTCTTGACGTGATGCTCCGTGAGGGCGGTGCCCAGTGTGGCGACAACGTTTTTAATCCCCGCCTCCCAGCAGGCGATGCAGTCGGTATAGCCCTCAACCACGATGGCGGTATCTTGCGCGACGATAAACTCCTTGGCCCAGTTAAAGCCATAGAGGTTTCGCTTTTTATGGAATACGCTCGTCTCGGCGGTGTTGAGGTACTTAGGCTGACCGTCACCCATGATGCGCCCGCCAAAGGCGATATTGTGCCCCTGCTCATCAAAGATAGGGAACATCACGCGGTCGTAAAAGCGGTCGGCAAGCTGTCCGCGCCCGCGGCTGACAGCCACGTTGGCGTCGATCATCTCCTGCGGGGTAAAGCCCGCCTGCGACAGATGAGCCACCAGCATGTTGCGGCCCGGCGCAAAGCCCAGACAGTAGCGGCGACAGACATCGCCACCCATACCGCGACTGGCGAAGTACTCGCGCGGACGGCCATCCTTACCGCGCATGAGCATGGTGTGGTAGAACTGAGCCGTCTCGGCGCATAGGTCGTAGATGCGGGCACGCTTGGTACCGCGCTCGCGACGGGCACCGGTATCGTGCAGCTCAATGCCGGCACGATCGGCAAGGTAGCGTATCGACTCGGGAAAGCTCAGGTTTTCGCGCTTCATAATATAGGTGAAGACGTCGCCGCCCTCACCGCAGCCAAAGCAATGCCACACCTGCGTGGCAGGGATAATGTGAAAGGACGGCGTCTTTTCGCCATGGAAGGGGCAGCAGCCCCAAAACTCGTGGCCTCGGGGCTTGAGCTCAACCGTTTCCTGCACGATGGCAACCAGGTCGGACGCAGCGCGCACCTGGTCTTTCTCCTCATCGCTAATCACGGATGCTCACCCCCTGTTCGCCCAAGTTATGGCGAATATCGTCAATATTACCCTCGACGGTCGCGATCAACTCGTCCAGCGAATCGAACACGCGCGACGGGCGCAGCCAGCGCGTAAACGCCAGCGAGACGGACGCACCGTACAAGTCACCCGTATACCCAATCAGATTAGCCTCCAGATGCGCCGAGGCGGCATCGTCGGCATACGTCGGCGGCAGGCCCACGTTAACGGCAGCGGGCCACACGGTATCGTCGACCAGCACAAGGCCCTCGTAAACGCCATCGGCAGGCACCTGAATGCCCTCGGGCACCTGAATGTTTGCCGTGGGAAAGCCCATGCCAGAGCCCTGATGGCGGCCACCGGCGACCACGCCACGCAGCATGTACGGACGACCGAGTAGCTCGGCGGCAAGCTCAACATGACCCTGACGCAGCTCCAGGCGAATACGGGTGGCACAGATTGTCTGCCCATCGACGCACAGCAGCTCATGGCCATAGACGTCAACACCGCGCTCGGCACCCCATGTCTGCATCTCGGCAACGCCCGAAGCACCGCCACGGCCGAGCCTGAAGTCGCTGCCCACGCGAATCGAGCGAATGTCGACGACGCGCGACAGCAGTGAGAGAAAACCGACATGATCGAGTGCCGCCACCGCGGGCGTAAAAGGAACGGCGACAACCGCATCGACCCCGGTGAGAGCCAGGGCATGCAGGCGGTCGGCCGTCGTCATCAGTTTTTGAGCGGGCGAAGGACTCACCACGACGTCCGGATCGGGATCGAAGGTGACCACGACCGCGCGGCAGCTATGGGCACGGGCGTCGCGCACCACCGCGTCAATAAGTTCGCGGTGTCCCCGATGCACGCCATCGAACACGCCGATGCCAATCGAAGCAGCACCTAAACGCCCGCACCCATCAAACGCGGCGGCGGGAACGATGCGCGCCTCGCCCGACTCGCCCGCGAAAAAGATAGGCGCGAGCTCGTGGGAGGCCAGCATCATCGAACACCGCCGATTGCCTGCGGAAACACGTGCTCCATCACAAACCGACCATCCTCAATGTGGGCAAGTGCCTTGAGCCCACCATCGAGCACCAGCGCAAACGGCGCCTTCGAAGCATCGAAGTCGACAAGCGCGCGCTCAACGGGAATGCGCCTGCCGCAGAGCAGGTCATCGGCAAGGTTGCCCGGCAAGTCGACACGCGTGGCGCCCAGGGCCGCGATGGGATCCAAAGCAAAGCCGGCCACAGACTCGGGAGAAAGCTCCTCCACCGCATGGCAGACACCAATGGAAACCACTCCGGATGCCGTTCGGCGTAGCGCGGAAATGTGCGCGGCGCTATCGCACGCACGACCCAAATCACGAGCGAGAGCGCGGATATAGGTACCCTTGCTCACCGAAAATGCCACGGTCCAAACACAAGCATCGCCCTCGCCGCTCATGGCAATCAAGTCGGCGGCATACACCTCGACGGGACGTGGGGGCAGGTCAACGGCATTGCCCTCACGAGCAGACTTGTACGCGCGAACGCCGTTGACCGAGATGGCCGAGAACGCCGGCGGGACCTGCATCTGCGGCCCCAGCATGGCAGCCAGCTGTTCACGAGCGTAGGCCATGTCGTGCAGCTCGGGGGCAACGGAAACGGTGCGAGCGGCCTCGCCCTCCGCATCGTCGGTATTGGTCTCGACACCAAACGAAATGTCGGCGACGTAGCTTTTCGTGTCGAGGGTGAGCATACCCAGCAGACGCGTGGCCTGACCCACGCCCACCACCATGACGCCGGATGCCATGGGGTCGAGCGTGCCGGCGTGACCGACGCGCCGTTCGT
>CALLRY010000239.1:0-8411 GCA_938014285.1 uncultured Collinsella sp.
CCGGCTCTCGCAGCAGCCTGGACCGCGTCAACAAGCAACTTTCGGCCTCGCGCGGCACGTTTCGCCAAAAGGTGCATATCGGTGTGCTCGTGGCTACTGTGGCGCTCGTCGCCTACGGTGCCATCATTATCTGGTCGGCTTCGCAGTTTAAGGCCGATGCTTCGTTCTCGCGCCATTTGCTGGGAATTGGCATCGGAGCGGTGCTGGCGGTGCTCGTCTGGCGAACCGACCTGCGCGGTATTTCCAATTTCTCGACGGCGTTGCTCGTCATCGACCTGATCGTGATCTTCTCGCCCAAGATTCCGGGTCTGTCCTATACGGGCGGTCTGGGCATGACGGGCTGGATCAAGATTCCCGGTATCGGCTTGACATTCCAGCCGGTTGAGCTTGCCAAGCTCATCACCATCTTCTTTATTGCTACGCTTGGATCGCAGTATAACGGCCGCATCGATACCGTTCGCGACTACGTCAAGCTCTGCGGTATGCTGTCCATTCCGTTTTTGGCCGTCGTTGCCATGGGCGACCTGGGCTCGGGCCTGGTCGTGCTGGTTTCGGGCGCCATCGTCATCTGTATGAGCGGTGCACGCCGCGAATGGGTGCTGTCGACCCTGGCCCTGCTTGTGGGCCTGGTGGCCCTCGTCCTGGCGCTCGATTCGGTCTTTGATTCGTTGCTCGGCCACGATGTGCTCATCAAGCAGTACCAGATGAACCGTCTGACGGTCTTTATCGACCCCGATAATGCCGATTCGGACGATGCCTACAACCTGCAGCAGTCGCTTATCGCCGTTGGCTCGGGCGGCTTCTTTGGCCGGCGGCTTCCTACCCGAGTTCCATACCGACTTCGTCTTCGCCTTTTTGTCCGAGACCTTTGGCTTCTGCGGTTCCTTTTTGCTGCTGTGCTTGTACGTGCTGCTCATCTTCTCGACGATCCGCGTTGCCTTTAAGTGCGAGTCTCTGTTCCTACGCTTATCATGCGTAGGTATCGTCGGCATGTGGGCGTTCCAGACCTTCGAAAACATCGGCATGTGCATCGGCATGATGCCGATTACCGGTATTCCGCTGCCGTTTATTAGCTTCGGTTCGTCTTCGATGATGATTCAGCTGCTGACGGTGGGTATCGTACAATCCATATGGCGGCATCGTTCGGGCGCCGCGTAACCGCTGGAGGGGTTTGCTATGAAAATTCCCGTAGATAAGCTGACCCGCGCTTTTAAGATGGGCGCGTCCGTTAAGAAGGATTCCGATACGCCGGTGCGCGTCTCGGTCTATCTGGATTCGTCCGCCTCGCGCTTTCTGGCCGAGACGGTGCGTGACGCCTTTGTGCCGCAGACGACCTCGGGTATTGTGCGCGTCGAGCGTCTGGGGGAGGAGCGAATTGCTCCAAAGTCCGATACCGATGTGGTGCTGGTGCTCTCGTGTGGTTCCGACCGCTTGGAGAGTGCCGTGCAGGAGCTCGTGATCGCCGGCGCGCCCGTGTGCGTGCTTGCCGAGTCTGCTGTGGAGGTGCCGTTTATCGAGGAGTCCACGCCCATGCTCGGCGTGGTAGCGGCAACCGATAAGACGTATCTGCTCGAGACGCTTGCTCGCTGGATTCTCGATCGCACCGACAAGGAAACGGCTTTTGCGGCGAACTTTGCCTTCATGCGCATCGCGGCCGCCAATCGTATCATCACCTCGTGCGCGCTCACCAATATGGCGACCGGTGCACTGGTGTTTTTGCCGGGCGCCGATTATCCCGTTATGGCGCTGGCGCAGGTGGGCATGCTCTTTGAGCTCGCTGCCGTCTTTGGACGCGGCATTAAGCCCGAGCGCGGCTACGAGGTCGCGGGCGTGCTTGCCGGCGGTCTTGTGATCCGCGCGGTCACCCGCGCGCTCGTCAAGCAGACGCCGCATATTGGGTTTGCCGTCAAGGCGCTCACTGCTGCCGCGGGCACCTATGGCATGGGCCGTGCGCTCGTTTCGCTCTACGAGCGCGATGTCGACTACAGCCGTGCCAACGAGGTGGTCACTGCCACGTTCTCCCGCGTTCGCGATCTGGTGACCACGGTCGCGGGCGCTACCCGTCCTATGGCGTCCTATCAGGACGCATCAGATCTCGCTGCTTAGGGGTTTTCCGTTGCGCGTTGCATACCAAGATTGTTTTCATTTAATTGAGCCGTTGCTCGCCAAGGTCGAGAAGCCGAGTCGCTATATCGATCACGAGTGGGGCACGCTTTCCAAAGCCGATGCCGACTACCGTTGCTGCCTGATTTACCCGGATGTGTACGAGGTTGGTCTGCCCAACCAGGGCATCGCCATCCTCTACAACATCCTTAACCAGGCCGAGGGCATCTCCTGTGAGCGTGGCTATGTGCCGTGGCCCGATATGGGTGACGCCATGCGCGAGGCGGGTATTCCGCTGCTGTCGCTCGAGGGTGCAGCGCCGGTCGCTTCGTTTGATATCGTCGGTCTGCATGTGCCGCACGAGATGGCGGTGACGAACTTCCTCGAGGCACTCGACCTCGCTGGCATTCCGCTGTTAGCGGCCGACCGAGGCGAAGACGACCCCATCATCATCGCCGGCGGCCCCTCGGTGTACAACCCCGAGCCGTACGCGGCCTTCTTCGATGTCATCCTCATCGGTGAGGGCGAGGAATCGCTGCTCGAGACCTGTCAGCTGCATCGCCGCCTGCGTGACGAAGGAGTCCCGCGCGCGCAGATTGTTGAGCAGCTTGCATCCATTTCCGGCAACTACGTGCCGTCGCTCTATGAGGTTCGTCACGACGAGCCCTGCTCGCCGCATGGCTACACCGTGCCGCGTGAGGGCAAGGATGCGCCGACCGTGGTCTACAAGCGCGTCGTCGAGGATTTCGGCGCCACGAATCCGCTGTCGCAGTCGTGCGTGCCCTATGCGCAGCTGGTCCACGACCGCCTGTCTATCGAGATCCTGCGCGGCTGCGCCCGCGGCTGTCGTTTTTGCCAGGCTGGCATGACGTATCGCCCGGTGCGCGAGCGCTCGGCCGACCAGATTGTCTCGTCGGTGATTCAGGGTCTGGAAAAGACTGGCTATGACGAGGTGTCGCTGACCTCGCTCTCCACGACCGACCACTCCTGCATTCGCGACGTGCTCGGCAGGCTCAACCGTCGCCTGGAGGATACGGGTATTCGCGTGTCTATTCCGTCGCAGCGCCTGGATTCGTTTGGCGTGGATATGGCCGAGTCGGTCGCCGGCGAAAAGAAGGGCGGACTGACGTTCGCGCCCGAGGCCGGCAGCCAGCGCATGCGCGACATCATTAACAAGAACGTGACCGAGGAGGACCTGGACCGTGCGGCCAAGGCGGCCTTCGAGGCCGGCTGGAACCGCATGAAGCTCTACTTTATGATGGGCCTTCCCGGCGAGCGCGACGAGGACATCGTGGCCATCGCCAATCTGGCCGATCACGTGCTGGAGCTCGGTCGTTCCGTGGTGCCCAAGGCTCGTCGCGGCTCGATCTCGGTGTCCATCTCGGTTTCGGTCTTTATCCCCAAGGCTGCCACGCCGTTTCAGTGGTGCCCGCAGCTCGACTACGACGACGTCAAGCGTCGCCAGAAGCTGCTTATCACGAGCGTTCGCAACCGTGCCGTCCGCGTGCATTACCACGATGCCGAGACCTCGCTCATCGAGGCCGCGCTGTCCCGCGCCGGTCGTGACATGACGCCCGTCATCATCGATGCTTGGCGCGCGGGCTCTCGCTTTGACGCCTGGGTAGAGCATTTCTCGCTCGATAACTGGAAGGAGGCTGCTGCCAAAAACGGCATCGACCTCAATGAGCTCGTGCACCTGCCCTACGAGTTGGACTGGCGCCTGCCGTGGGAGCATGTGAGTCCCGGCTGCACGCGCGGCTTCCTCGAGCGCGAGTACCGTCGCTCGCTCGAGGGCGTCACGACTCCCGACTGCACCCGCACGTCGTGCACCGGCTGCGGGATCTGCCCCACGCTCCACGCCAAGAATGTATTGATGGGTGATCGCGCATGAGTGAGCGCCTGACCGACAACCCCTCGCTCTTTAGGCTTCGTGTTCGCTATGGCAAGCGCGATCGCCTTAAGTACCTGGGCCATCTCGAAGTGATCCATACCATTGAGCGCATCGTGCGCCGTGCGGGACTTCCCTATGCCGTCACGCAGGGCTTCTCTCCGCACATGCGCGTGGGCTTCTCTTCGGCGCTACCGGTGGGTACGTCGTCGACCTGCGAGTGGTATGACCTGTTTATGACCGAGTTCGTGGCGCTCGACGAGGCGTTTGGGCGCCTGTCTGCGGCGTCTCCGGCCGATCTGGCGCCCATCGAGGCGGCGTACATCGACGTGCGCTCGCCGGCGTTGACGGCGCAGCTCACGCGCCTGTCGTATCGCATCGACCTGCACTTGGATCCCGAGGCGCCCGTAAGCGCCGACGAGGTGCGTCGTGCGATCGACACGCTGCGCGCGGACCATGGCATCGACTACGCGCGCGGAAAAAAGAGCAAGCGCTTGGATTTGGATCACACGCTCGTGGGCTATGAGCTCACGGCTGGGGAGCGCCCGGACCATTTGGTGCTCATGCTCGACACCCATGCCGACAACGAGGGCTCCATGCGTCCGGAAATTTTGCTTTCTGCTGCTGATGTTTTGTTGCAGGGCTTGACCCCGGGCGTGGATGCACCTATTGTTTCCACCGGTATGCAAGACCTCGTGACCATCTGCTCCTACGATGTCGAGCGTCAGAATCAAGCATGCGAGGACGACGAGGGCCGACTCGTCAGCCCCATACCTGTGCGAACTTGTGGATTTGCTCCACATACTCGTTGACGGGGTTATTTTCGCCTGCTACTATATTCGGCTGTTGCACTAACTGATGCATGAAGGGCAAGTAAACATGTACGCAATCGTTAACACGGGCGGCAAGCAGTACAAGGTCGCCACCGACGATGTCATCACCGTCGAGAAGATCGAGGGCAATGAGGGCGACAAGGTCACCCTGCCGGTTATCTTCCTCAACGATGGTAAGAAGATCGTCACCGATCCCGACAAGCTGGCCAAGGCCAAGGTTACCGCTCAGATCGTTGAGCAGTTCAAGGGCGAGAAGCAGCTGGTCTTCAAGTTCCACAAGCGTAAGCGCTATCGTCGTCTGAAGGGTCACCGTCAGCAGCTCACCAAGCTGAAGATCGTGAAGGTCCAGGCTACCTCCCGCGCCAAGAAGGCTGTCAAGGCAGAGGCTGAGGCTGTTGCCGAGGCTCCCGTCGCCGAGTAGATTACACTCGTAACGAAAGAGTAGGTATACACAATGGCACACAAAAAAGGACTCGGTTCCTCCCGTAATGGCCGTGACTCCCGCGGTCAGCGCCTTGGCACGAAGCGCTATGCCGGCCAGACGGTAACCACGGGCACGATTCTCGTCCGTCAGCACGGCACGCACATCCACCCGGGTGAGAACGTTGGCCGTGGTAAGGACGACACGCTGTTCGCGCTGGTCGACGGTACCGTTGAGTTCCACAAGGGTATCAAGCACAGGGTCAGCGTACGCCCGCTCGCGAACGCGTAATTCACCCTTCATAGAGCACATATGTGGGAGGCACTTGAGTTTTAGGATTCAAGGGTCTCCCTCTTTTTTGTAGGAGGCGATTCTGTTGTCACAGTTCACCGATATCAGCCGCATTAACGTGTGCGGCGGCGACGGCGGAGCCGGATGCATGTCGTTTAGGCGCGAGGCATTTGTCCCCAAGGGCGGCCCCGATGGCGGCGACGGCGGTCGTGGCGGCAATGTCGTCATCCAGGCCGATGCTCAGCTGTCTTCGCTGATCGATTACCGCTTTAAGCATCACTTCCGCGCCGAGCGCGGCACGCACGGGCAGGGTGCCCGTCGTAACGGTAAGAGCGGCGAGGACCTGATTCTCAAGGTCCCTATGGGTACCGTGGTACGCGAGCTCGACCCCGAGACGCAGACCCCGATGTTCGAGATTGCCGACCTGGTGCATGATGGCGAGCGCGTTGTCGTGGCGCCCGGCGGTGCCGGCGGCCTGGGCAACACGCACTTTGTGACGTCGGTGCGCCGCGCGCCCGCGTTCGCTCAGCTGGGCGAGCCGGCCGAGGAGCACTGGATTGAGCTCGAGATGAAGCTCATGGCCGATGCCGCGCTCGTGGGCTTCCCCTCGGTGGGTAAGTCATCGCTCATTGCGCGCATGAGTGCCGCCCGCCCCAAGATTGCCGACTACCCGTTTACCACGCTCGTGCCGAACCTCGGCATGGTGCGTGCCGGCGAATATTCTTACGTCGTTGCCGACGTCCCCGGTCTCATCGAGGGCGCGAGCGAGGGCAAGGGCCTGGGTCACCAGTTCCTGCGCCACATTGAGCGTACGGCACTCATCATGCACGTCGTCGATATGACGGGTGGTTTTGAGGATCGCGATCCGGTCGAGGACTATCGCATCATCAACCGCGAGCTCGAGCAGTATGGCGCCGAGCTTTCGGAGCGTCCGCAGATCGTCGTTGCCAACAAGTGTGATGCGCCGGGCACGCCCGACAAGATTGCCGACCTTAAGCGTGCGGCGCTCGACGATGGCCATATGTTCTTTGCCGTGTCTGCTGTTACGGGCGCCGGCCTCAACACGCTGATGCTTGCCGTGGGCGAGCAGGTGGCTAAGCTTCGCGCCGAGCTGGCGGTCTCTGATGAGCCGGTCGATCTGCGCGACGAGGAGTGGGAGCGTCGCCGCCTGCAGCGCGAGAAGCGTTTCCGCATTGTCCAGGAAGAGCCCGGTGCCTTCCGCGTGGTCGGTCGTGCCATCGAGCGCATGGTCATCCAGACCGACTGGGAAAACGAGGAAGCCGTCATTTACCTGCAGCATAAGTTTGCGCGTATGGGTGTTGACGACGCGCTCGAGAAGGCCGGTTGCCGTGCGGGCGACGAGGTCCGCATTTGCCAGCGCGCTTTTGACTTTGAGGGCGCCGAGGACTTCTCGGAGTACGAAGAGCTCGAGGATGCTGGCGAGGACGTTGCCGTCGAGGCCATTGAAGTGGCCGATGCTGCGGATGAGGGCGTCGAGGTTGTCGATGCGGCGGATGCCGAGGACGATGCCGAGACCTCGGAGGGCGAGTAAGCCATGTCGCTGCGCGGTGGAATCGGTCTGCCCGAGCTTCCTCTAGAGGACGGGCAGGAGTTTAGGCTCGGCATTATGGGTGGCACCTTTGATCCCATCCATTACGGGCACCTGGTGACCGCTGAGCAGGCGCGTGAGTCCCTCGACTTGGATGCCGTGCTCTTTATGCCGGCGGGCACGCCTGCCTTTAAGCTTGACAAGCCGGTGACGCCTGCCGAGGACCGTTATGCCATGACGGTCCTCGCCACCGCCGCGAACCCGGCCTTTTTGGCGAGCCGGTTCGAGATCGACCGCCCGGGCGTAACCTATACGGCTGATACGCTTCATGCCCTTCGCGACTTTTACCCGCCGCAGGTAAAGCTCTATTTTATTACGGGCGCCGATGCGATTATCGATATCGTGACCTGGCATGATGCCGAACGAATCGCTGAGCTTGCTACCTTTATTGCGGCGACACGACCGGGCTTTGATATCGATACAGCGCGTGCCCGAATCAAAGAGTCGGGGCTGCCGTTCGACGTGCGCTATATTCAGATTCCGGCGCTGGCGATCAGCTCGACGAACATTCGTAAGCGAGTTGCCCGCGGCATGAGCGTGCGCTATCTTACGAGCGAGTCCGTGCTCGGCTACATTCGCAAACGCAGGCTATATGCCGATTTGGGCCAAGAAGATTTTGAGTGATGGGGGTCTACGTTGTCGGTAGAGGATCAGTTTGAGGGCGATGAGCGCGCACTGCTCAAGCGCATTCAAGAGCTGCTCGATGTTCGCATGAAGGATAAGCGCAAGCGCTATGTGCATTCGCTGGGTGTTGCCGAGACCGCACTTCATCTGGCCGAGGTCTACGGCGTTGACCGCTTTGATGCCGCTGCTGCCGGTCTGATCCACGACTGGGACAAAGTGCTCTCCGACGACGAGCTGGTTACGCGCGCTCTGCATTACGGCATTAAGATTGCCGGCTCTCCTTCCGCCGCGACCCCGCTTTTGCATGGTCCTGTTGCCGCCTATGAGCTTCCGCAGCTTTTCCCCGAGTTGCCGCCGGCCGTTTTCCAGGCTGTCGACCGTCATACCGTGGGCGCTTGCGACATGACGCCGCTCGATATGGTGGTCTTTGTGGCCGATGCCATCGAGCCCAACCGCCACGGCGACTATGCGCATGCGCTGCGCAAGATGGTGGGGGAGTCGTCGCTCGACGAGTTGTTCTTCTCCTGTTTTGCGCAGGGTTTGGTCTATGTGATCCAGTCCGGGCGCTATCTTTATCCCACGGCTATTTCGATTTACAACCATTACGCCCAGCTGCGCTAGCTCGGGCTGTCTAGAAAGAGG
>CALLRY010000240.1:0-1936 GCA_938014285.1 uncultured Collinsella sp.
GCGACAGGGCCGTGTGGGAGGACCTCCACCACAGGGACCCGTACCCGTTCTGGCTGGATTAATGGATGGAAACGGGTGTTCTATCGGGACACACATTTTGTCCTATAAGCCCCTGTTTGTAGCTGAGCGTGGCGAGGGCGCCATGCGCCCGAAGCCTGGGGCTTCGCGAAGCGAAGGCCCTTCGAGTCTCGCCTCGGTCACCATACATGCAAGCGAGCGTTCAAGGGGGTCAAGGCCCCTTTTTCGTGTACGTAATGTGATAACGCGCTGTACGTGTTATTATTCGCAAGGCGTTGTTCCCGCAATGCCCTAAAGAGGAACCCGAGGGTTCCCACCTTTTGGCGCCAATGAGCAGCTGACTGGTCATACAACTTAGATTCCCTTCCTCAAATCGAGGAAGTCTATGTGTACGACCTGGTTGCTGAGAAGCGCCGGGTTATTTTTTTATGAATGGAGGTAGGGAAAATAGCTAAGTCTGATGACACCCGCATCAACGACGAGATCACTGCATCTTCGTGCCGTTTGATTGGCGTCGATGGCTCTCAGCTCGGCCTGTTCGCCATCCGCGATGCCCAGCGCGTCGCCGACGATCAGGGTCTCGACCTGGTCGAGATCGCTCCCAACGCGGAGCCGCCGGTCTGCAAGGTCATGGACTACGGTAAGTTCAAGTACCAGCAGGCCATGAAGGCCAAGGCTGCTCGTAAGAACCAGTCCAAGGTCGAGGTCAAGGAAATGAAGTTCCGACCCAAGATCGACGTTGGCGACTACGAGACCAAGAAGGGCCATGTTCTGCGTTTCCTCAAGAAGGGCGCACGCGTTAAGATCACCATCATGTTCCGCGGCCGCGAGATGGCTCACCCGGAGAAGGGCCTTAACGTTCTCGAGCGTCTCGCCGAGGATCTCAAGCCTTACGCTACGGTCGAGTCCAAGCCTAAGATGGAAGGCCGTAACATGCTTATGCTGCTCGCCCCGATTAAGGGCGCCTTCGATGAGGATAAAGCGGCAAGCGATACCAAGTAACTAGTGTTCTGTAACCGATTAAGGAGTATTTCATGCCTAAGATGAAGTCCCACAGCGGCACCAAGAAGCGTTTCCGCAAGACTGGTACCGGCAAGCTTATGCGCGCCAAGGCTTTCAAGAGCCACATCCTGAGCAAGAAGTCCACCAAGCGTAAGCGTGGCTTCCGTCAGGAGACTGAGATCGCCGCTGCTGACCGCAAGGTCATCAAGTCGCGTCTCGCCTAAGTTCGCGTTCCCGTTTTTCGTTTTACCGTCTAGGAGTTGATAGAACATGGCACGTATTAAGCGCGCTGTTGCCGCCAAGAAGAAGCGCCGTACCGTTATGCACCGTGCGAAGGGTTACTACGGTGCCGCTTCGCGTACTTACAAGCATGCTAAAGAGCAGGTCCAGCACTCCCTGCAGTATCAGTATCGTGATCGCCGCAACAAGAAGCGCGAGATTCGTTCTCTCTGGATCACTCGTATCAACGCTGCTGCTCGCCTGAACGACATCTCTTACTCTCAGTTCATGCACGGCCTGAAGGTTGCCGGCATCGAGCTCGACCGCAAGGTCCTGGCTCAGATGGCATACGAGGACATCGAGTCCTTCAACGAGCTGGCTACCATCGCCAAGAAGGCTCTCGAGGCCTAATAGATTCTCTCGAATCGCTAGGGGAGTGTCGCGTTATGCGCGGCGCTCCCTCTTTTTATCTGAAGCGCTGGTTTATATAGCAAAGGCGCGGGTAGATAGACACTTACAGGTGACCGATCTTTATATATCTCTTAACCGAAGGGTCATCATCTGATACGTGCAGAAGATCCGCACCAGTCTTTCTATTACCTATAGAAAGCAATATGTTGTGTAGGACTTGTGAAGAGTGGAATTGACGTCCCACAGAGCTTCGCGGTCTGGCAATATATCTCCTTGCCGCGCGGCC
>CALLRY010000241.1:0-4889 GCA_938014285.1 uncultured Collinsella sp.
CGTATGCCCCGCCGATTTGAGCCGAAGCATCGATGCGTTTGCGGACAAAGGGGCCGAGCGAACCACCGCCGGTTCCTTCAAAGTACACGAGCTCGGTTGTTTCAACGGACGAGCGCTTAAGTACACGCTCCACGCGATAGCTGTCGTCGCGATCGAGCGACGCCAGGTGCTCGGCAAGCGCTGCGGTCAGCTCGTCATTGGAATATGTTGGGGTCTGAGTATCCATAGCCTCCATCATAGCGCAGGGCGCAGACACCCCATGGCATCCGCACCCCGTTCGTTTGCATCGCTGTTCGACAGCTCCGCCGGCTCAGATATCAGCCGCTAACTCACCGTCTCCTCGCCAAAGCGATACAGCTCCTCGTTGACCTTTTGGAGGCTGCACCCGCGATCGATGCAAAAGATGATAATCGCATCGCGGCGGTCCTTACAATTGAGGATGTTGGCACCCGCCGCCGTCAAGGCGCGGTTGGTCTCCTTGAGCGTTAGCGCCATGGCGAAGGCAATCTGCAGCACCTTATTGCGACTCGGATGACGCGCACCGGTAAAGATCTGATAGCCAAAGGTCTCATTGAGATCGGCCATACGAACCACGCGCGAGCGCTCCAAGCCCTTTTCCTGCAGCAGCCGCTTCAGGTAGTCCGAAAGCGACGGGGTGGCAAAGTCGTGCTCCTTGATATAGCCATCGATGTTTGGCGCGTCGAGAAGCTCATTGAGTAACTCGTCAGTCAGCTTTTTATCGGGCATACGACCTCACCTCCCCCAGTGCATGCAACATGCTAGAAACCGCTTACGTCCGAACGCTCCCAGCTAGCAACCTGGTCGGGAGACACCGTACCCAGCGCCTCGAACTTCCAGGAGCCGCCCGCCTTCAGATGATTGGTGTTTGCAAGAGCCGTTCCAACCTGGTTGCCATCGGCATCATACAGAACATATTCAATCTGAATGTAGCTCTTTTCCTTGTCCGTGTTATTGGTCAGCGTGCCCGAGATCTTATAGGTAAACTGATTGGAAGTGTCTTCAGCCTCGTCAGCAATGGTATACGGTTCTTGCGGTTCTTTTTGCTCCTCAGCCTGCTGTGTCGTCTCGGCAGGTTTTGCCGAATCGCTCGCAGACGAATCGGTTAAGTTGCCGCCCATAGAGCCCACGGCACCGACAATAACCAGCACTACGATGATGCCTAGGACAATCTTGCCGATCGGCTTCTTTCCCTCTTTTGCCATTATTCATCCTTCCTACGATCCGGCTACCGTGCCGGCACACAGCACATCGTAGGAAGGATTAAACTTGAATTCATTAGCTGAGAGCTAAGGTTGCGGTAAACGGCCAATGCAGTTATCCAAACGCCGAGCAAACGCACTTTGCGCGACCGTCTGCCGGCAGCGCATCAACCCACCGTGACGGATTCCCCGGTAAAGGCACTGACCATCAACAGGACAAAGAACACCAGGTAGCTGACACTCAGCGGGTACGCAATGACCAGGAATACAACCCAGCCGACATTGGTTTTACCGCCGGCACGGCGTCGCTCGCGATTGCGGCAGAGCCAAATCGTCACGCCGATGGCAGTGATAAACAGTACGAGTGCCGCCGCAGCCAGCCCAGCAAGCGCAAACATCACGCCAATGCTCACAGCAATAACCGGAAGCAACAACAAGCCGCATCCACACCCACCGGGACTATAAACGGCAGACTGTCGGCGTCGTTCCATCGTCACTCCAACCTCAATATCTTTGAGCACTACAACGCAGCGGCCTGCTGGACAGGAACGATCTTATTCAGCTCCGGTTCGATCCGCCTTTTCTCGGCCTCAAGGTCAAACGCCACCTGAGCGCGCAGCCAATAACCATCCGTCAGGCCAAAATAACGGCAAAGACGGAGGTCGGTGTCGGCCGTCACGCGACGTTTTCCCAAGACAATCTGCCCGATACGCTGAGCCGGAATCCCAGTCTCTTTCGCAAGGCGATATTGAGAAATGCCCATGGGAACAAGAAACTCCTCTTTGAGAAGCTCACCAGGAGTCACCGGCGACAGCAAATCGGCCGAAGTCTCATCACTTGTGATAATCGACGATTTCGACATTCCAAGCCATCTCCTGTCTCCACTCAAAACAGACCCGATAGCGCTCGTTAACACGGATGCTATATTGACCGGCACGATCGCCCTTCAAAGCTTCCAGGCGGTTGCCCGGTGGAACGCGAAGATCATCAAGCGAAGCACAAACCTGCAGTTGGCGAATCTTCCTCAACGCAACACGCTCAAAGGGCACGAACCTCCTGACCCGCACACCCATGGCAAAGCGTTCGGTATCCTCATCTTTATACGATGCAATCATAGTATCGCCTTACGTTAGTAACGTCAAACGTTTCTATAGACTTACATCTCTATTATATCGTACGTTTGTTCGTGTTTTCTAGAACAAATAGTCCTTCACGCCTTAGTCAAGCGAAAGTAATCGTTTGTAGACATCGAGGCCTTTGAGTAGGATTTCCTCGTCGAAGAGCATGCTATCGGTATGCAGAGCGCTTGTTGCATAGGCGGGGCAGCCATCCGAATCACTCGGGTTGTCTTGGTCCTCTGGCACGCCCGTGCCTAGCAAGAAGAACACGCCCGGCAGATGGCGCTGATAGAACGCGAAATCCTCGGCGATTAGCAGCGGCTCGTCCACGAGCTGCAATTCGGGCAGAGCGGGCGCGATTCGGGCAAACAACTCAGGATCGTTATCGACCGGTGGATAGCCCTCGGCAAAGTCGAGATCATACGTGCAGCCCGTTGCGGCACAGGCATCGTCCAGCACGCGGCGCACGCCTTCGCGCGCCCGGTCGAACATGTCGTCCGTAAACACACGCAGGCTTCCGGCCACATGGGCCTCCCCCGCCACCGCGTTGCAAACGGTGCCAGCCTGCAGCAGGCCAAACTTGCCGATACAGGGTTCGTCGGTGCCCAGCTCGTCCATCAGTTCGCGCTCGGCAACCAAGAACTTGGCAGCCGCCAGCGCCGCATCGTGCGATTCCTCGACCGGAACGCCATAGGTCTTAGCGATATGGATGCTCGTCCCGTGAATATGAATGTGTGTCTCACTCGAGCGCGCCAGCAGCGGGCCGGAACAGCTCGCCAATGTGTTCGCAGTCAGATCGGGCCACACGTGAAAGCCAAAAATGCGGTCGACCCCGTAGCGCTCGAACACACCGCTCTCGCAAACTGTCTTGGCGCCACCAGTCGTCTCCTCGGCAGGCTGGAACACAAAGAGCACGTTGCGCTTGATGGCACCTGGCTGCTCACGAATCGTGCGATCGACAAAGGTTGCCGCCGCAAGGGCCATGGCCATGTGTCCATCGTGTCCGCAAGCGTGCATCTTTCCGGGATGCTTCGAGGAAAAGGCCGCACCCGTCGCCTCCGCGATGGGCAGTGCGTCCATATCGGCGCGAATCGCCGTGGCATGCGCGGCGCCCGTGCCAGCGTCGAAGAAAGCACAAACACAGCTGGGGCAGGGATGGGTCACTTCACAGGCAAGCGAAGCGAGCACGCCCTCGATATAGGCTATGGTTTGAGGAAGATCGAAATCGAGCTCCGGAATGCGATGCAGGTCGCGACGATAGCGACGAAGTTCTTGGAGCTCGGTCATAAAGGATCCTTTCATGGGGCATATCCATTCACACAATATTGTGATACAGGATTGCGGCACACATGTTTCCAGCATATTGCTGCATTTTTTAAACGTTATATACGAATACTCTTGTTTGGTAAAGTGCAACGTGGTAGGGTCGTTACCACTTGATAGAGGCGCGGGCACGAAGAGCCGCGGGCGAGCCGGCAGGCTTTGACCCCGCGGGGAGGCGAAACCCGCCGAACTGGGTTTTTCAGGCACGAACAACCTGGTGGGCCTGCGGGAAACACCCGCAGGACTGTCTGCAGCAATGCGGGAGCGCTATCCGGACATTGGGTCCACGCTATGCGGATTCGATGCGCAGATGGCGCCGTCTGGATAGCGAGGTTTACGGGACATGGCATTGACCCCCAACGAGGCGTATGCGGCCAAGCAGCCGTTTGTGGACAAGGAGACGCTCGAGTATATCGTCGAGCAGTTCCCCACGCCGTTTCATCTATACGACGAGGCGGGCATCCGCCGCAACATGCAAGAAGTGCGCGACGCCTTTGCATGGAATCCGGGCTTTAAGGAATACTTTGCCGTCAAGGCCAATCCCAACCCGGCGGTCATTTCCATTCTCAACGAATACGGCTGCGGCTGCGATTGCTCGAGCTATACCGAGCTCATGATCGCCCGATCGCTGGGTATCACGGGACACGACATCATGTTCTCGTCCAACGACACGCCGGCTGCCGACTTTGAGCTCGCCGACAAGCTGGGTGCCATCGTCAACTTTGACGACATCAGCCACATCGAGTTCTTTGAGCGCGTTGCGGGGCCCATCCCCAAGACGGTCAGCTGCCGCTTTAATCCAGGCGGTCTGTTCCAGCTCTCCAACGGCATCATGGACAACCCGGGCGACTCCAAATATGGCATGACCACCGAGCAGCTCTTTGAGGCCTTCCGCATGCTCAAGGCCAAGGGCGCCGAGAACTTTGGCATCCACGCATTCCTTGCCAGCAACACCGTCACCAACGACTACTACCCCAAACTCGCGCGCATCCTCTTTGAGCTTGCCGTGCGCCTGGAGCGCGAGACCGGCGCACATGTCGCCTTTATCAATCTGTCCGGCGGCGTCGGTATCCCCTATCTGCCCGAGCAGCAGGCCAACGATATTCACGCCATCGGCGAGGGAGTGCACGCGGCATACGACGAGATTCTGGTTCCCGCTGGCATGGGCGATATGGCGATCTGCACCGAGATGGGCCGCTTTATGATGGGTCCCTATGGGTGCCTGGTC
>CALLRY010000242.1:0-2339 GCA_938014285.1 uncultured Collinsella sp.
CCTCAAACGAGAACTCGACGGTCACGGCCTCCGGCGCATCGTCCGAGCGCGTCCATGTCGTCGAGCGACGGCGCTCGGCAACCAGGCGGTCAAGGTCAACGTCGGCGATGGCCATATCGCAGGTAAGCAGTTTGGTGGCGGCGAGCTTGGAGCCATTTTCGTAGATAAGGTTCTCGCCCGCAAAGACCATGTCGGTCGTGGACTCGCCCTCGCTCGCGTCCGCGTAGGCATAGGCGCAGTACAGGCGTGCGCTCTGGTTAGAGATGAGGCTGCGGCGATAGTCTGCCTTACCGATGATTTCGTCCGAAGCCGACGGGTTGAGAATCACCGTCGCACCGGCAAGCGCCATCTCGGTCGAAGGCGGCGCCGGCACCCACAGGTCCTCACAGACCTCAACGCCCAGCACCATATCCTCGGCACCCTCATCACAGCAACGGTAGATAAGCCCCGAGCCCAGCGGAACCGGACCCTGACCGGCAAATTCAACCCACACGGGATCCGCAGGCGCCGGAGCAAACCAGCGACGCTCATAGAACTCGCCATAGTTGGGCAGATACTTCTTGGCCGTGAGGCCCAAAAGCTCGCCCGCGCAGCACACGGCGGCGCAGTTGTAGATATTCTCGGCAACTGCAACGGGAAGACCAATGGTAAAGACAATCGGCAACTCACGAGTCTCGTCGAGGATATGCACCAGAGCAGCCTCGCAGGCATGCAGCAGCGTGCGGTTATGGAACAGGTCGGCCGCGGTATAGCCGGTCAGGTTAAGCTCGGGCAGCACCAGCGCGCGAACGCCGCGCTCGGTAGCCTCGCGAACAGCCGCCAGCGCAACCTCGGCATTGCCCTCGACATCGGCCACGCGAATCCGCGGCGAGGCCGCCGCCACACGCAAAAAGCCATCAGACTGAGAAAGGTGAAGATTCATAAGAATGCTCCCGTGCGTAGACGCCATTCACAACAATTAGCAAGTCCTATTGTAGTTCAACCGCCGGGTGTAACCGCATCCCACCAACTTGGTGAGCAATTGATGAGTTGATGGTATCTGTTAAATGTCACGTACGATTCACATCTGGTGGGTACCCTGATGGCTACACGAAACGAAGCAGATTTACACCGGGAGGACCCCGTATGACAACCAAGTACACCGACGCGCCGCGCACGCGCGTCATGACGCCGGCATCGCTCAACAACGGCGTGCACGAGAACCATTCCATCGGACAGACCATGGCCATCGCGCCCAAAAAGGGCCTGTTCGATGACATTTCCATTCCCCAGATCATCGCCGGCGCCGCAGCTGCTGCCACGAGCGTCGCGCTTGCCTCCAAGATTGGTATCGCTGGTTCAGTAATTGGCGCCGCTGTGAGCTCGGTCATCACCGTTGTGTCCTCGCAGGTCTACCGCCACTTTATCTCTGCCAGCGCCGAAGCAATCAAGGGCACGCATGCCGCTGTCGACTACCCTGCCGGCGCCTACGAGCCCGTTGAGCCCGATGTCGAGGAGCACCTAGGTGGCGCCGCGACCACGCAGGAAATGCGCCAGGTTGCGGGACGCGCGACCACGGCGCGCGTCGCCCCTAACAGCCTACGTGCCAAGGCCGCGGCAGAGCGCAGCCAGACGCAAAAGAAGGTCATCGTCTTCTCGATCGCCATCGCCATCGTCGCAGTCATCGCCTGCGCTGGCGCCATCCTTATCACCACTGCTGGTGAGGGTCTGGGCGAGCGTCCCGAGCCAATCCTGTCGTCGCGCACGACCGAGAGCGATGCAAATGGCGACACCCAGTCGCAAGATCAGCAGGCACAGGCGGACGGCACGCAAGACAGTTCTACCTCTACCGATTCGTCCTCGAACACCCAAAACCAATCGCAGGGCACCGATTCCTCTACGGCCAACAGTGGCCGGCACGACCGACTCAAGCCAAACGACTGACGGTTCACAGCCAAGCACGGGCGGCCAGACGAGCGACACCACGTCGGGAACGGGCTCAGCAGACAGTAGCAACACCAACAGCTCGAGCGGAACCGCGTCCGGCACGGCATCTGACAACTCGAGCCAAGGCACGGCATCGGGCAACTAAGCACATTTGCCTCTCATAGATAACCGACCTGTACAACGGGCGCGAATCGAAAGCGGTTCGCGCCCGTTTGCCTTGGGCGCCGCCATGGCGAACGCCATGCGATGGCAAGATGCTTTACATGTGTAAAGAGGAGATTTGCCATGAGCAAGACAATAGTTAGGCCCACGCTTTCGCTGGGCAACCACATCTATCTGTATCGCCTGCTGCGCGATGCGATTGGATGCGGCAAGCAAACGTTTATGACGCAGGTCGAGGAGGCACTCGCCGC
>CALLRY010000243.1:0-2132 GCA_938014285.1 uncultured Collinsella sp.
AAGTGCCATGGGTAAGCCCGGTGCTTTTCTTGATATCGATCGCGTGACCCACGAGCTTCGCCCCGTGGAGGAGCGCAGCCATGATTTTGATCCGCTGTACGTGGAGCTCGATGACGATGCGCGCCGTGCCCAGGCGAGCCGCTGCATGATGTACGGCGTGGCGTTTTGTCAGATGGGCGCGAGCTTTGGCAAGGCGCGTCCGAGTGGCTGCCCGCTGCACAACCTGATTCCCGAGTGGAATGAGCTGGTGTACCGCGGCCGCTGGGACGAGGCTGCCGAGCGCCTGTCGCTCACCTCGCCCATGCCCGAGTTTACGAGCCGCGTGTGCCCGGCGCTGTGCGAGGCCGCGTGCAACCTGGGTTCGGTCGACGGCCAGCCCACGACGATTCATGACAACGAGCGTGCGATCAGCGACCATGAGTGGGCCAACGGCGGTCCGCGCCGCTTTGAGCCGGCAGGGGAGGGCGCACCCACGGTTGCCGTGGTGGGCTCTGGTCCTGCTGGTCTGGTGACAGCATGGGAGCTTGCACGTCGCGGTGCCCGTGTGACGGTATTTGAGCGCGATGATCGCCCGGGCGGTCTGCTCATGTACGGCATTCCCAACATGAAGCTCGAGAAGTCCGTTGTCGAGCGTCGCGTGGCACTTATGCGCGAGCTGGGCATTGTGTTCGAGCTGGGTGCTGACGTTACGAACCCTGCGGTGGCGGCCAAGCTCAATGGCTTTGACGCCGTCGTGGTGGCTGCCGGCGCTCGTGCTCCGCGTGGGCTTTCGGCTGCGAACATTGATGCCCCGGGCGTGGTGTACGCCGTGGACTACCTGACGGCTTCGACCGTCTCGGTGCTCGATGGCGGAGAGCCTGTCATCGATGCACGCGGCCTGGACGTCGTGGTCATTGGCGGCGGCGATACCGGTAACGACTGCGTGGGCACCGCGGTACGTCAGGGTGCGCGCAGCGTGCGCCAGTTTGAGTTCTTGCCGGCGGCGCCTGATGCGCGCGCGGCGAGCAACCCCTGGCCGCAGTGGCCCAATGTGAAGAAGACCGACTACGGCCAGCAGGAGGCTATCGCTGCCATGGGTGGCGAGATGCGCGCCTGGGGCGTGGATACCCTCGAGGTGCTGCTGGACAAGAAAGGCGCGGCCGCGGGTCTGCGTGTGGTCAATCTGGAATGGTCGGCCGGTAAGCCGGAGCGCATCGCGGGCTCCGAGCACGAGGTGCCGGCGCAGTTGGTGCTCATCGCCTGCGGCTTTACGGGCCCGGAGCACGGTGTGTTCGACGCCGTTGGCGTGCCCGTTGCCACTGCTGGTCGTCCGCTGCCTGTGATGGCTGCCGAGGGCTCGCATCTTGCGGCGCGTGTCGACGGCGTCGCCGCAGGCGCCACACCGGTATACGTGGCCGGCGATGCTCGCAATGGCAGTTCGCTCGTGGTAAGCGCCATGGCCGACGCCCTGGCCTGCGCTGCCGAAGTCGCCGAGGCGCTGGAGCTGTAAGGCGGCTGTTCACAATTGAATCGTCAAGGGCTGTCCCCAACTGCCGGCACATAAGGAACGTCCCCAAGTGCCGGCATGCTGGGGACGTTCCTTTTGGGTCGGCATTCGGGGACACTTCTTGCGGGTTTGCGACCGATTTGTTCGTTTGTCGACGCGCGAGTGTCCATTCGGCGTCTTTTTGAGCTGTGGTCACCTGTTGTTTCTGTGGTGGCTGTGGGCATATGGCTCAAAAGGGCGGGTTGGCCGTCTATGTTTACCTGCGGTTTTATTGCGGTGCGCATTTTCGGTCAAGCATCCCGTCAAGTGTTTGGTCAGCAGTTGGTTTGCAGCCGGAGGCCTATTTTGTCCGTGCTGACAGTGGCTGCCCACCCTCCTCGTAAGCTCAAATTGAGGTTCATCAGTTTGAGGAGGATGCCGTGACTGACCACGTTTTAGACCGAGCGCATCTGGCCGAAGCCGTTGGCAACGATATTGCCGACATGGCCCATTTTTGGATGCTGCGGAAGTTTCAGTTTTTGGAGCCGGCGCGCGAGCAGTTCGAGATCATTGTCGACCCGTGGCTCGGCTATTGCACCGAGCCTTCCCAAAACGAAATCATGGCCTATAACATGGCATTTACCGATTGGCTGCTGTTCGAGCGTCC
>CALLRY010000244.1:0-3786 GCA_938014285.1 uncultured Collinsella sp.
GGCAGCGGCACGATATCGGGGACGGCAAAGACATGGCATCCGGCCGTGATGCCCGAGACGCAGCCGTTGCGCGAATCCTCGACCACGGCACATTCCTCGGGGGCAAAGCCCGCGCGCTCGCAGGCGAGCAAATACATCTCGGGGTCGGGCTTGCCGTGCACGACGTCCTCGCCGCAGGTCACCGTTTCAAACTTGTCAAAGAGGCCGAATGCTTTAAGGTTGCGCTCGGCCGTAACATGGCGCGATGACGTTGCAAGGCCTACGTGATAGCCCGCAGCCAACAGCTCGTCTATGCACTCGGCAGCGCCGGCCTTAAGCTCCAGATCGGTCTTGACCATCTCGTCGCGAATCTCCTTGTGGCGGACATAGATCGCCTCGGCGGTCTCGTGGCTGCCGTAATGCTTATCGAGGATGTCCATGACATCGGGTAGCGTGCGACCGATAAACTGATGGATCAGCGCATCATCAATCGCGAGCCCCAGCTCAGCGGCGCCTGCCTTCCAGGCCCTAATCCCCAAACGCTCGGTATCGACCAGCGTTCCATCCATGTCAAAAATAACAGCCTTGATCATATCAGTCCCCCTCGCCGGATTGCATTACTGCCACTCTACCGCACTTTACAAGCTTGTATATAACGTATATAGCATATTGCACTTTCGTTACATAGCTGGAAGTCTTATGACAAGCAGCTCGGTGGGATTATAGTTTCATCCGAGCTTTAATAACTGTAAGGAACTTTCATGCTTTCAGACACCGCCGCACCCGCAGAGGAGCTTCAGGACAAACTCGCAGCACTCGAGCAGCTGCTTTTGGCATACGGACGCGTCGCCATCGGCTTTTCCGGTGGTGTCGACAGCAGCTTTTTGGCCGCGGTCTGCGCCCGCATCATGCCTACCAATACCCTCCTCGTCCATCTCACCACGCCGCTCATCGGCACGCCCGAACAGACTTCGTTTGAGCAGTCCGTTGATGGACAGGCCAATGAGGGGCCGCATTTTAAGCTCCCCGTGCTCAATCTTTCGGTGGATCAGCTGCAGCTCCCCCAAGTAGCCCGCAACGATGCTAATCGCTGCTACCACTGCAAGCACGCCGGCTTTACCGCCATCGTCAACCACGCCAAGTCGCTCGGCTTTCCCACCGTCATCGATGGCAGCAATGCAAGCGATCGCGGTGACTACCGCCCCGGCATGCGTGCGGCAGAAGAGCTCGGCGTACGCTCCCCTCTCATGGAGGTCGGCTTTACCAAGGACGAAGAGCGCGAGCTGCTGCGTGCATGGGGCTACCCCGTTTGGAACCTGCCGGCGGAAGCCTGTCTTGCCACGCGCGTTCCCACGGGCGAGAAGCTTACGCGCGAGAAGGTCGATTTAATCCGCGCCTGCGAGGATTACCTGCACGATCTTGATCTGGCACAGGTACGCGCGCGCTTGATCGGCGGCTGCATGCATATCGAGGCCGCACCCGCAGATGTCGCCAAGATTGCTACCCTCGGTGGCAACGCCGTTGACGCCGAGGGCAAAACCCCGCTGCCCGCCGCCATCGAGTCCGCGCTGCGCGAGCTGGGCTGCGACCATATCTCCCCCGAGGTCACCCCCTACATTCACGGCAACATGAACCTTTAGGTTACGCCGTTTTACAAACGGCGTAACTGCTCGGCGCTGCGCAGGCCCCGGGCACGGCAATCTGACGTTCAACTTCACGGGCGCGACCAAAAGGTCAGCGCCCGCTTGTTTCACGTCACCTTACCGCACCCGGAGCCCGCTCGCTCGCATATGCTCAACCTGCACTGCGTTAACTGACCTGCCAAAAAGGGACAGGTTTGTTTTGGCAGGTTTTATCTGGGGAAATATCGCGAGGCAGTCGCCCCCCTAGCACCCATCTAACTTCGAGAGACACAAGAGGGGCGACTCGGCTGCATCTACTTCTTCCGATAGCGGCGGTTGCGGCTCGTCGATGAACCCATTACTTCGATGAGCCCTTTATCCGCCATTTTTGGCAGATGGTAACGGACAGACGAAATTCTGACCCCCGATGCAACCGCTATTTCTCGCGCTGTCATATCCACTTCGGCGCTGAGAGCCTCCAGGATCCTATCCGCCGTCGAAGCTGACGGTTCTCTGTTCCTATCGATAATTTCGAACGTGTCTTTGCCGCATTTTGACAGGGCATGTTTATCTACAAGGTCCCCGCAGATCAGGCGAATGTCATCCGAATCCCACTTCAGGGCCTCTCGTATTTTTTGAACATCGCATACGCACCCATGCTCCCGCATAAACATGAGCAATGTTTCTTCGCGATCCGTCAGCTCGGCGCCCACATGGCTCTGAATCCACGTGCGGTTTTCAGCAAGCTCCGCCCCGTGCCGGGAAAGCAGCACCGTAAACGAATCGGCCTTAACGATAAATTTCGGCCTGTCAAGCGAACGAGACTCCATCTCGCGAATCATAGCCGGGATGCCAGATCCCTGACTTTCCGCAACAGCCCCCTCAGCATGCTCTAACGGCGTCGCCCCCATCAGACTCATGAGCTTTGGGTTTCGACAGCGCGATTCCCCGTCCGCAAGATTGTCCAACGTCTTTCCGCCCCAAAGCCCGCCGGGGTTTTTGATTTCTATTCTGTCTGGGTAGATATCGACGCTCACGGCCTGCCCCACAAACATGGGCGAATACTCTCGATGGATGCAGGCATTCGCCAAGGCCTCGCGCAAAACCTCCTGGGGTACTTCCCAATCTTCCCTTCTACCAGCACCTCGCACTATCGCCGCTTTGCGCAAGTTTCGTCCGATCGCAGCGAGGGCATCTTCGATGCAAGCCGGAATCGGGCCATCGCACAACTGGCGGTCAATAAACCGGGGTTGCCCAGGAGCAGATTTTTCCACATCGGAATGAACGGCGACATCGATCATCAGCTTGGGATAGAACTGCTGGGGGTAAATTCCCGCCGACAGCAGCCCCGCGAGCTTCACAGCTCCATCCTTTGTAGTGATATTGAGTCTGGCCAGCTGCTTTTCCAGCGTATCGGCCCCGCGCAAAACGCGCGGGGTCTGCAGCCGGCGATTTGCGATAATGGACCGGACGACATCTGGATCCAAATCCTCGACTTTTGCCTCCGAAACCACCGTACCGTCTGCATCGCTCGGAAGCAACGCACTCTGTAGCTCATATAGCTCAGCGGGCGACATCTTGATATCTTTATCATCCACGCGCTTGTAGCTACCGTTCTGCACGCCGCGCGCGCCGATATAGCATGGCTTCGCTTTGAGCTCAAGTTCAAAGATGCGCACCAGAAGTACCTGGAGCCCGTCAACCTCGCCTCGATCAAGCTCATACCGTGGCGCATGGGTCACCACCGCCGCTGAGCCTCCGTCTCCGATACCCGAAACAAACTGGTCGCGTACCCTGTCGATAGCAAAGTTGGCAGAAGGAACAAATCCTTCGGCTTCGTTCAGGCCCAAAATAATGAGCCCGCCCGCAGTGTTCGCAAAAGCACTCACTGTCTCCCATACGTCTGCACTCAATTTATTCGTGCAGGCTTTAACTTCTACCGATGCGTCATCGGTCCCCCGCCTGCGAAGGCGCTCAACGATAAGGCCAAGAGGTTCATCCAACAGCATTGGCATTCCGTCTCTCTAAAACAATAGATTTATCTCTCTAAAGCTTAGTATATCTCTCTAACTTTAGAGAGATGAGCACCTTCTTTTAGAGAGAAATTTAGAGAGATGTATCGAATTCACTGCTAGATTACCTAAGGCCATCTCTCTAACCGACGTTCTCTTTAGAGAGACGTTTA
>CALLRY010000245.1:0-1420 GCA_938014285.1 uncultured Collinsella sp.
CCTGACCGACCCGGCGCCTGCCACGACGTTTACGCACCTCGACGCCACCACGGTTCTTTCGCGTAGCATTTCGTCGCTCGGCCTGTTCCCGGCTATCGACCCGCTCGCATCTTCCTCCGACGCTCTCGATCCCTCGATTGTCGGCGAGGAGCACTACCGTGTCGCCGTCAAGGTCCAGGAGCTCCTGCAGGAGTACTCCGACCTTCAGGACATCATCGCCATTCTGGGTATGGACGAGCTGTCCGAGGAGCAGCGCCTTACGGTCAACCGTGCCCGTAAGATTCAGCAGTTCCTCTCGCAGTCCTTCCACGTCGCCGAGAAGTTCACCGGCAACCCCGGTGTCTACGTCCGCGTCGAGGATACCGTCCGCTCTTTCGCCGAGATTGTCGACGGCAAGGCCGATGACCTGCCCGAGCAGGCTTTCCGCTATGCTTCCACGATTGAGGACGTGCGCGAGCGCGCCCGCAAGATGGGGGAGAAGTAGGTTATGCGTATCCGCATCGTGTGCCCCGTGAGCTGCGCCTATGAGGGCGACGCTGCGTTTGTGTCGATTCCGTCCACGGATGGCGAGTTTGGCGTTCTGCCTGCTCACTCCAGCGAGATCTGCACGATCGACCGCGGTTACGTTCGCGTTTCCGATAAGGCCATGGGCACTGTCGACCACACGTTTGCCGTGGCCGGCGGCTATGCCCAGGTTGCGGACGATGTCGTGACCGTTCTCGCCGAGCGCGCTTGCGATTTGGCGACCGTCGATGCCGACAAGCTTAAAGCTGATATTCAAGGTTTTGAAGAGAAGCTGGGTAATTTGTCGGAGGATGATGCACGCCGCGCCTACCTCTATAATGAAATCGCATGGTGTAAGCTCAAGCTTGCCCAATAGTCAAACGATTTAGCGTTCGACCATTTGCGAACACATCATGCCCGGGATGGCCCAGCCACCCCGGGCATGCTTTTTGAAAGGGTAGACCTTGGATATTATCCGCGTTGAGGGTGGCCACGCCATCGGAGGCTCCGTGCCCGTTTCGGGCGCCAAGAACTCCGCGCTCAAACTCATGGCGGCAACGCTTCTGGCGCCGGGCAAGACGACGCTGCAGAACGTGCCCGATATTTCCGATGTCCACGTGATGGGCAAGGTGCTCAAAGGCATGGGCGCTACGATCGATGTTCTCGACGAACACACGCTCGAGATTGATACCTCTCAGGTCGATTCATGGGAGGCCCCCTACGAGCTCGTTGCCAAGATGCGCGCTTCCACCGCCGTCATGGGACCCCTGCTGGGCCGCTTCCATCGCGCCAAAATTGCCATGCCGGGCGGCTGCAACCTGGGTGCTCGCAAGATCGATATGCACATTCTTGGTCTTGAGGCCCTGGGTGTTGAGTTCGACACCGCCCACGGTTACATCAACGCCAACGCGCCTCA
>CALLRY010000246.1:0-1779 GCA_938014285.1 uncultured Collinsella sp.
GTCGCCGCCATGCGCGCATACTCGGCGGGACGGATGTTCGAGGACTCAATGTGCAGATGTCCGTCGATAAAGCCGGGGGCGAGATAGCGGCCCTGGCAGTCAATGACCTCGGCAGCCTCGTAGGTGCCGGCGGCATCGTCGCGACCATCGTAGAGCACGCCGACGATCACACCGTCCTTGACGGCAACGCTACCGGGCGCCACACGCTGGCCATACACGTCGACGATCTGCGCATTGGTAAACAGCCTGTCGACGGGCACGCGGCCCTCGGCGGCCTCGATCACAGACCTCATGACCTCAACGGACATACATACTCCTTTAACCGTAGAAAGCAGCTGCGGAGCGGACAGGCCTTCACCGCAGCAAGCCAATAACAATTGTATGCCCAAAAGAAGGCCGCCGATAACACCCCTTCCGCTTAACGGTAAGCGCCCAAAAGTAGTCGTTGGGGACGTTCTTAAACGACTAGTCATTAAAGAACGTCCCCAATGACTATTTGCGACCAAGGCAACGCCGGTGTCTTGGCAACGACAGACACTATGACCCAATCCGAGGGCACTAAAAAGATAGGAGCCCCCGCTCGTGACCGCGGGTCGGGGCTGCGACAATGATGTTGAAGTGCCATAGGCGCAGCCGCGCCGCAACGAGGTTGGGAGGCTCCCATGCCAAAGTATTCTACCGCGTTCGGGATGGACGTCCACCTGAGGTCGACCACCGTCTGCGCCCTCGACGCGGACACCGGCGAGGCCGTGACGAGGAGGTTCCCCGGCAACCCCTGGGGCGAGATCGCCGGGTGGATGGATGGGTTCCCCGGGCCGTCGCTCGCGGCCTACGAGAGCGGCTACCTCGGCTTCGCCCCGCAAAGGGAGCTCGCCGGGCTCGGCGTCGAGTGCGTCGTCGCCGCGGTCTCGAAGATCCCCAGGTCGGCCGCCGACTCGGCCTCCAAGAACGACAGGAACGACGCCGCCAGGATGGCCAAGGCGATACTCGCCCACGACATCTCCCCCGTATGGGTCCCCTCCCCCGAGGTCGAAGGCATCAGGGACCTCGCCGGCGCCCACGACGGGGCGACCGCGCGCCTGGCGACCGCCAAGCAGCGGCTGCTCGCCTTCCTCGCAAGGCGGGGGTTCGTCTACGGCGGCACCACGCCCGCCGGCAACCCGAGGAAGTACTGGACCTACGACTTCCTGAGGTGGCTCGACAAGGTCAGGCCGGAGGACGATGGCGGGGTTCGGACGCTCGCCGCCCTGAGGAACGAGGTCGAGGCCGCGGCGGAGGCCCGGGCGGACCTGCTCTCCGAGTACAGGGCCGCCGTGGATGCCAGCCCGATCGCCGCGGAGGTGGCCGCCCTCCAGTCGATCAAGGGCTGCGCCTTCGCGCTGGCCGCAGCCTTCTCGGCCGAGGTCGGCGACTTCACGAGGTTCCGTTCCGGAAGGCAGGTCACGGCCTATTTCGGCCTCGCGCCGAGTCAGAGGTCGAGTGGCGACTCCGTGCGGCTCGGAGGCATCAGCGGTGCGGGCAACGCGCTCGTGAGGAAGCTGGCCGTTGAGGGCTCATGGTGCTACGCCGCGGCACGGCACCAGCCGAAGCTCATGCCGAGGGACACGGGCGTGCCCCTCGAGATAAGGATGCACGGGAGGAAGGGGTCCGAGCGGCTCCTGCGGCGGCGCGAGGAGATGCTCGCCCGCGGCATGCCCGCGGCGAAGGCCAACGCGGCCACCGCGGCCGAGCTCGTGAGGTGGCTCTGGGCCCTCGGCATGATGTGCCGGGAGGGCGCGG
>CALLRY010000247.1:0-2253 GCA_938014285.1 uncultured Collinsella sp.
ATCTCTCAGCGCCCTTCCATAGCGGACGCTGCTTGCTGACAGCTCTAGTTATATCCAAATTCCACCCGCAATTCCACCTCGCCCCCGAACGGTCAACAAAGTGCGATGAACGGTATATCGCATGAGATTCCCCCATAATGTACTTCGGCGTTCTAAAGTAACTTTTCTAAGGTAAACGCTCTTTTTTCCTAAAAACTATTTGCAATTGCATCTCTAAACTTTTGATTCAGAATTGCATAGCTAAATCGGTTTTATGTATATAAATGATGTTTGTTTACGTTTCCGCCTGCATTCAATGATATTCAGCTATCCATCATTCTTATTCACACTTACGTACCAGTTGAGTGAGGATATAGACCGCTTGCAGACGAGCAGGGCGTCAGTCCTATGACTTGTCAGCGTAAGAAGTAGGTAAAGATACCGTTCGCACAATACGTCCGTGCCACAAGTCGACTAAATTGAGACAATAGTGAATAGGGTTAGGCTACCGTCCCCTGCGGGGACTGAACGGACAGATGCATATGCCGAGCAAAATCGAAAAAAAGCAAGCCGCCGCAAAGCTGCGCAAACCGCCTCGCGACTTCTCGTACACGCAGAACCGAGAGCTCAGCTGGCTACGCTTTGACAACCGTGTGCTTGACGAAGCCTTCGATGAGACCGTTCCGCTGTTCGAGCGTCTAAAGTTCGTGTCGATTTTCGAGTCTAACCTCGACGAGTTTCTCATGGTGCGCGTGGGCGGCCTGTCCGATCTGGCAGAGCTCAAAAAGCAACCTGTCGACAACAAGAGCAATATGACCGCCTCCGAACAGGTCGATGCTGTCATGGCCGAAATGCCCGGGCTCCTTACCCGTTGGGAGTCCATCTTTAAGAGCATCGAGGGCAAGCTCGACACCTTGGGCGTTCACCGCGCCCGCATCGATTCGCTTACGCCCGAGGAGCGCACCTTTGTAACCCGCTACTTCCAGGCCTACGTGTCGCCGGTCATCTCGCCGCTGGTCATCGATCCTCGCCACCCCTTCCCCAACCTACGCAATGGCGCGCTCTATCTGGCCTGTGGTCTGGACGGCGCCACCGACGAGGAGAGCCTGCTGGGCCTTATCGAGATTCCCGCCTCGATGAACCGCGTGGTCGAGATCCCCTCGCCCACCGGCACCTACTCCTACATCTTGCTCGAGGACGTCATCCTCGCCTGCCTGGACAGCTGCTTTGGCTCCTATAAGCCGCTGGATCGTGCGCTGATCCGCGTCACCCGCAACGCCGACATCGATCCGGACGGCGAGGGCGTCGAAGAGGAAGAGGACTACCGCCAGCACATGAAGCGCATCCTCAAGAAGCGCCTGCGTCTGCAGCCGGTAGTGCTCGCGGTCTCGGGGTCGCTCGAGAAGGCAACGCTCAAGACCATCCGCAAGGCGCTCGAGCTTTCGCGCCGCTCTGTCTTTACCTGCGATATCCCGCTCGACCTGGGCTACGTCTTTGGCATTGAGGGCAAGATTCCCGAGCACCTGCGCAACGAGCTGCTCTTTACGCCGTTTAGGCCGCAGCCCAATCCCACCATCGACATGACCCGCTCCATCCGCGAGCAGGTGCTGCAGCACGACAAGCTGCTCTTTTATCCCTACGAGGCCATGAACCCCTTCCTGGATCTGGTGCACGAGGCCGCCTACGACCCCGAGTGCATCTCGCTGCGCATCACGCTCTACCGCGTGGCCAAGCAGAGCCGCCTGTGCGAGTCGCTGATCGATGCTGCCGAGAACGGCAAAGAGGTCACGGTGCTCATGGAACTTCGTGCCCGCTTTGACGAGCAGAACAACATCGAGTGGGCCGAGCGCCTGGAAGAGGCCGGCTGCACCGTCATCTATGGTTCCGAGGGCTTTAAATGCCACTCAAAGATCTGCCAGCTCACCTATCGCGAGGGCATGGCGCTAACGCGCCTCACGCTTTTGGGCACCGGCAACTTTAACGAGAAGACGGCCAAACTCTACAGCGACTTTATGCTCATGACAGCCCATCCCGGCATCGGCGAGGACGCCAACCTGTTCTTCCGCAATCTGTCGCTGGGCAACCTGCGCGGCGACTACCGCTTCCTGGGTGTGGCGCCCGTCGGACTGAAACCGCTCATCATGCGCGGGCTTGACCGCGAGATCCAGCGCGCCCTTGCCGGCGAGCCCGCCCGCGTGTTCTTTAAGCTCAACTCGCTGACCGACCGCGAGGTTATCGACAAGATCGCCGAGGCATCGTGTGCCGGCGTGCGCG
>CALLRY010000248.1:0-5721 GCA_938014285.1 uncultured Collinsella sp.
GACAGACGATGACCAGGTGATCCTTTACAGGATCGTCAAGGTTTCCGTGGGGTACCCGTTGGGTACTTAGAGCATCACGCAAGCGACGGTCAGGATGATGGCGCAGACGACGGAGAGAGCGACGATGAGCTTAAGGGCAAACTTGAGCCAGGTCGTCCACTCGATCTTGGCCAGGGCGAGACCGCCCATGATGGCGCCGGAGGTCGGGGTGAACAGGTTCACAACGCCGATGGCAGAGGAGAAGATCATGACCATGACCTCGGGCGAGAAGCCGAGCTTAACAGCCAGCGGTCCCATGATGGGCATGGAGACGGTAGCCATACCAGAGGTCGAGGGGATCAGGAAGGACAGGCCGAAGTAGACCAGGAAGCTCATGGGAGCGAAGATCACGCCGGACAGGCCAGCCAGAGCATTGGCGGCAGCGTCGAGGACGTAGACGTCGAGGCCGGTGTTAGCCATGAGGACGGAGATACCACGGGCGAGGGCGATGACGAGAACAACGGACATCATGTCGGCAGCGCCGGTGATGAAGGTGTTAACGATCTGCTTCTCGGACAGGCCACCGATGATACCGATCAGGACGGCCATGAGGAAGAACCAGGTGGAAGCCTCGTCGAAGTACCACTGACCAATGGGCAGGCCGGTGATCAGGGCAGACCAGCCCTGGACGACGGCGTTACCGTCGGCGTCGTAGACAGCGCCAGCGTCGAAGAAGTTGGCGACGCCCTCGTTGAGGTCGGCCAGCGGAATGAAGCCGACGATCATGACGACGAAGGTGAAGGCAAAGGCGATCAGAACACCCTTCTGACGACCGGTGAGCTTGACCTCATTGTGAACCTCGGAAGCAGCCTTGCCGTGAGCCTCTTCGGCGTCCTTGAGCTCCTGCATCGACAGGATGGTGGAACCCTTGTCAGCCTTGACCTTCTTGGCATAGCTCATGACGAAGAAGATGGACATGGCAGTGGTAACAATCCACAGGACGGCACCGAGGCCGATGATGATGGACTGGTTGACCTCAATGCCAACGCCGGTCAGAGCGTCGACGGCAGCGCCGACGGCGAACGGGTTAACCGTGGAGCCCAGGCAGCCGCAGCCAGCGCCGAGCAGGACGGTAGCGGCGCCGACCATCGGGTCGAAACCAGCGGCCATCATGGTAGCGGCAAGCAGGGCGTAGAAGGGAACGGTCTCCTCGCACATACCATAGGTGGTACCACCGAGGGAGAAGATGAGCATCAGCACGGGAATGAGCATGATCTCGTTGCCCTTAAGCTTCTGCACCAGAACGGCAATGCCGTTGTCCAGGGCGCCGGTCTCGGTCATCATGCCGAGGAAGCCGCCCAGGATCATAACGAAGAGGCAGACGGGCAGAGCGTCAGCGAAGCCCTTAATCGGGGCGGTGCAGAAATCGCTCAGACGGGCGGCAGTAACCGCGCCGCCGGACGTGCCGGAGACGATAACGGTAACTACTGCAACAATTGCCAGCAGAGCAAGAAGAATGGTGAACGATGAAGGCATACCGCGCTTTTTCTTAGCGGTCTCAGTCATAGTTCTCATCCCCCCTTCATAAATCATTTACTGATCTCGCCCGAAGCGGCTCTTCCGTGCCGTGCCTGCCGCTCGATGCGAGATTTTTACCAGATAAAGCCGCTCGGGGTGTTCAACAATACACCCCGAGCGAGATGCTAGATACACTTACTTGAGCGTGGCGTACATGACGGCCTTGATGGTGTGCATGCGGTTCTCGGCCTCGTCGAAGACCTTGGAAGCGGGGCTCTCGAAGACCTCGTCGGTGACCTCCTGCTCGGTGATGCCGAACTGCTCGCACTTCTCGGCGCCAATGGTGGTGTTGGTGTCGTGGAAGCTGGGCAGGCAGTGCAGGAAGATGGCACCCGGGTTGGCCATAGCCATGACCTCGGAGGTGACACGATACGGGGTGAGCTGAGCGATGCGCTCGGCCCAGACCTCGTCAGGCTCGCCCATGGAGACCCACACGTCGGTGTAGATAACGTCGGCACCGGTGACGCCGTCCTTGACGTCGGTGGTCAGCTTGATGGTGCAGCCGTTGGCCTCGGCGATGGGCTTGCAGGCCTCGATGACGTCGTCGGCGGGCATGCACTCCTCGGGGCCGCAGGCCACGAAGTTCATGCCGAGCTTGGAGCAGACAACCATGAGGGAGCGAGCAACGTTGTTCTTGCAGTCGCCCATGAAGACGAGGGTCTTGCCCTTGATGTCGTAGTTGAAGTTCTCCTGGACGGTCAGGATGTCGGCGAGCATCTGGGTGGGATGCCACTCAGTGGTCAGGCCGTTCCACACGGGCACGCCGGACTTAGCAGCGAGCTCCTCGACGTCGTCCTGGGCAAAGCCACGGAACTCGATGCCGTCATACATGCGGCCGAGAACACGGGCAGTGTCCTCGATGGACTCCTTCTTGCCCATCTGCGACGAACCCGGATCGAGGTAGGTGACGCCCATGCCCAGATCCATGCCGCCGACCTCGAAGGCGCAGCGGGTACGAGTGGAGGTCTTCTGGAAGAGCAGAACGATATTCTTGCCCTCGAGATAGCGGTGCGGAACGCCAGCGCGCTTCATATCCTTGAAGTTCTTGGAGAGCTTGAGCAGGTACTCGATCTCCTCGGTGGTGAGGTCGAGAAGCTTGAGGAAGCTACGGCCGGAGAGGTTAACACCCATGGTTCGATTCCTTTCGAAGAAATGAATTACGTAAGTATTAGTGTTGCCCGTTTAACGGGCGAAGCCGGTGCGGTTGTAGGGGGACCGCACCGGAAACGGAAAGACTTAGAGGTCCTCGCGCCAGAAGGGCATGCTCATGCAGCGCGGGCCGCCGCGGCCGCGGGAGAGCTCGGCGGAGGGCACGACGAGAAGGTCCAGGCCCTCCTTGTACAGCACGTCGTTGGTGACGGTGTTGCGGGCGTAGACGCAGATCTTGCCGGGCTCGACGCACAGGGTGTTGGAGCCGTCGTTCCACTGCTCGCGGGAGGCCGCGATCGGGTCGCCGCCGCCGCAGGGGATCAGCTTGACCTGGTCGACGCCGGTGGCGTCCTCCAGGACGTGCTCGAGGGTGTCCTCGATCAGGCGGATGTTCACGTCGCCCGGGTTCTTGCCGGCGGTCAGCTCGTAGACGCGCAGGGTGCCCATGATGGCGGGGTGGATCGTGAACTTATCGACGTCGATCTGGGTGAAGACCGTGTCGAGGTGCATGAAGGCGCGCGAGACCGGGATATCGAAGGCCAGGATGCGCTCGACCTTGGAGTCGGAGTTCCAGAAGATGTTCTGGGCCATGACGTCGATCGCGGCGGCCTGGGTGCGCTGGGAGATGCCGACGGCGAGGGTCTTCTCGTTGATGTTCAGCACGTCGCCGCCCTCGGTGTGGAACTGGCAGTCGCGGCGGAAGTACAGCGAGACGTCCTTGTAGTCGGGGTGGTACTTGAAGATGTACTTGCCGTACAGGGTCTCGCGGTTGCGGGTGACCGAGTACATGCGGTTGAGGTTGACGCCCTCGCCGATGACCGCGAACGGGTCGCGGGTGAAGTAGAGGTTGGGCATCGGGTCGATGATCAGGTCGGACTCGGACTCGGAGTTGACCAGGGAGTCGAGGGTCGTGGACGCCGTGAGGGGCATGTCGATCTCGGACTTGGTCATGCCGGCCATGGTCTTCTTGACGAACTCGAGGTTGTCCTCGATGGAGTCCAGCTTCTCGCGGACGATCTGCGGCATGTGCTGGCCGCGGATGCCGGCCTCGGCGATGTACTGGTCGGTGAACTCGGCGCGGGCGCCGGGGACCTGGTCGAACACCTCGGCGACGAGGTTCTCGAGATAGAGGACCTCCACGCCCTGGTCCCTCAGGATCTGGGCGAAGGTGTCGTGCTCCTGCTGCGCGACCTCCAGGAACGGGACGTCGTCGAACAGGAGTCGCTCGAGCTCGTCGGGCGGCAGGTTGAGGAGCTCGTCGCCGGGACGGTGCAGGCAGACCTTCCTGAGCTTGCCGATCTCGGAAGGCACGTGCAGACCTTTCGTCATGGCCTCCTACCTTTCTTTCGGGCCCTTGTCAGGGCCGATTCGTTAGCGCCCCTCCGTGTGAGGCGTTATTGCTGACGACATATTTATATCCAAAATCAGCTCATACTTCCACCTTGCCCCCGAACGGTTTTTTATAGGGGGTGAACGGCATACACATATACTTCACGCATGGCACACTTCATCTTAATAAAGCGTATTTACGTGCTTAAACGCGTTTTAATCCTAAAATCAAATGGAACTAAACTTTGTTAAACCATCCTCAAATTGCATATTTCCAATAAAGCTATGAATAGAATTAGCGGTTCACACCGCGTCTCAACCATTTTCATTTTTATTCAGAAAAAAGTTTGTCCTATTCATTTCTGATAAATAAATTACCGTTTACCAGACGCTTGATACCGTTCACCGGAAACTCAGTATAAGGCCCAGCGGATACCGCCTCGCTTTACGGCCCCATTTGTAACAACTTGACTTCTCGGTATAGAAAAACGGACCCGCTTCCCCTAGGGAAACGGGTCCGTTTTCGATTATCTTCGGCTAATTTGGATAAGGCCCCCGAAGACCATCGGAATCCTAGCGATCGAACTCCGCCAGTGCCTCGCCCAAAAGCCTCAGGCCCTCGCGCAGAACGTCCTCGCTCGCGCAGTAGCCCAGGCGTGCGCCGCAGGGAAGCTCAAAACGGCTACCGGGGACCAGCAGCACTCCCCTCTCGGACAGCAGGCGCCTGCAGAACTCCTCGTCATCCTCGGGAATATCCAGCTGGATAAACGAGGTGGACACGCCCTGCGGGGCCGTCCAGGAAACGCGATGCTGCGTATCGATCCAAGCCTGCGCGATATCGCGGTTGCCAAACACGATCTTGCGATTGCGCTCGAGAATCTTATCCTTGTGCTCAAGCACATAGGTCGCCAGAGCATCGTTGAACACGCCGCCGCAGATCATGGTGTAATCGCGATAGGTACGGATGCGGTTGGACACCTCTTTGTCGGCCAGGACCCAGCCCACGCGGGCCGCAGGTGTCGAATAGGTCTTCGACAACGAGTTGGTGACAATGGCCCTCTCGTACACGTCGACCATCGACATAAAGGACTCAGTGTTTTCGAGCGGCAGATATACCTCGTCGCACAGCACGTAGGCGCCCACCGAGCGGGCGATCTCGGCAATCTGGCCGAGCATATCGGCATCGAGCACCGTACCGATGGGGTTAGATGCGTTGTTTATGCAGATAAGCTTGGTGTTGGGACGCACCAAGCGCTTGAGTTCCTCGATATCGGGCTTCCAGCCGAGTTCCTCGCGAAGCTCCCAATACTCGACCTCGGCGCCCAGCGTGCGCGGAATCTCGTAGAGCGGCGCGTAGGTGGGCCACTCGGCGATAACATGGTCGCCGGGCTCGACCACGGCCATGATGGCGTTGAGGTTAGCGCCCGTGCAGCCATTGGTCTGCAGAATGTGATCGGGATTGACCTCCCGACGATACAGCTTGGCAACCTCGGCCTTAAACTCCGGCGAGCCCTCGATCCAGCCGTAGTTCATCTTCTCGCGGTCCAGGCGCTCGTAGAACGTGGCGCCGTCCTGTTCATCGAGCGCGCGCAGCTCGCCCATGGTGAGCGACGAGATCGTCGACTGGGCGATGTCCCACGTGGCGCTCTTCTCCCAAACGTTGAGCCATTCCTCAACGCCAATCGT
>CALLRY010000249.1:0-11627 GCA_938014285.1 uncultured Collinsella sp.
CTCGATCACCTCATCGACTCCGCTGACACCCTGATCATCGGCGGCGGCATGGCCTACACCTTCTTCCTGGCTCAGGGCCTGTCCGTTGGTCAGTCCCTCAAGGAAGAGGACTGGGTCGAGCGCGCCGGCGAGATGCTCAAGAAGGCCGAGGAGAAGGGTGTCAAGATCCTACTCCCCATCGACAACCGTGTTGCCGATCACTTTGGCGAGGACGCTGTCCCCGAGGTTGTTGCTTCCGACGCTATCCCCGACGATCGTGAGGGTATGGACATCGGTCCCAAGACCGAGGAGCTCTATGCCGAGGCTGTCAAGGGCGCCAAGACCGTGTTCTGGAACGGCCCCATGGGCGTCTTCGAGTTTGACAACTTTGCTCACGGCACCCAGGCTATCGCCGAGGCTCTCGCCGAGGCTGACTGCACCTCGATCATCGGCGGTGGTGACTCTGTCGCAGCTGTCAACAAGTTCAACCTGGCCGACAAGATGAGCTGGATCTCCACCGGTGGTGGCGCTTCCATGGAGCTCGTCGAGGGTAAGGCCCTACCCGGAGTGGAGGCGCTTCTCGATGCCTAATCGCACCCTTCTTATCGCTGGTAACTGGAAGATGAACAACGACGTCGCCGAGGCCGCCAAGCTCGCCGACGAGCTGGCTCAGGCTCTGCCCGAGGTTCCGGCTGGCGTCGAGGTGCTCGTCTGCCCTCCGACCATCGACATCACCACGGTTCATGACCGCATTCAGGCTGCCCCCATCGCCCTCGGCGCACAGAACGTGTACTGGGAGGCCAAGGGTGCCTTCACCGGTGAGTCCTCTTGCGACATGCTCAAGTCCGCTGGCTGCACCTACTGCATCATCGGTCACTCCGAGCGTCGCGACTACTTCCACGAGACCGACGAGGACCAGAACAAGAAGGCCAAGGCTCTCGTTGCCGCCGGCCTTGTTCCCGTCTTCTGCTGCGGCGAGTCCCTCGAAGTCCGCGAGGCTGGCACCTATGTCGAGCACGTCGTGAACCAGGTCAAGGCTGGCCTTGCTGGTCTTGAGATCACCTGCCCCAAGCAGGTCGTCGTCGCCTACGAGCCCATCTGGGCCATCGGCACCGGCAAGACCGCTACCGCCGAGGACGCTCAGGAGGTCTGCGGTGCTATCCGTGAGACCCTCAAAGAGATGTTCGGCGAGGAGCTCGCCAACGGCATCCGCGTGCTGTATGGCGGTTCCGCCAAGCCCGGCAACATCGCCGAGCTCGTCGCCAAGCCCGACGTTGACGGCGCCCTCGTGGGCGGCGCTTCGCTCAAGGCTGCCGACTTCGCCTCTATGGTCGTCAAGGCAGGCGAGTAGGACATATGGCACAACGTCATCTTCCTGCACTCCTGATTATCATGGATGGCTGCGGCCTTGCTCCGGCCGATGGCGAGAATGCCGTCGCCGCTGCCAAGACGCCCTTCCTTGATGGCCTGTACGAGAAGTACCCCCACACCACGCTCGGTGCTTCGGGCGAGGACGTGGGCCTTCCCGACGGCCAGATGGGCAACTCCGAGGTGGGTCACCTCAACATCGGTGCCGGCCGCATCGTGTTCCAGGAGCTTTCGCGCATCAACAATGCCATCAAGGACGGCTCCATCGCCAAGAACGAGGTTTTTGTCAAGGCTATGGACGATGTCAAGGCTGACGGCAAGACTCTCCACCTCATGGGCCTTATGAGCCCTGGCGGTGTTCATTCTCATATGAACCACGTTGAGGCTCTGGTCAAGATGGCTGCCGAGCATGGCGTCAAGACCGTTCGTGTCCACGCCTTCATGGATGGCCGCGACGTCGACCCGCAGTCCGGTGCTGGCTACATGAGCGAGTTCTGCGCCTTCCTGGCCAAGATTTCCGAGGAGACCGGTTGCGACGCTCGCGTTGCCACCGTCTCGGGTCGTTATTGGGCGATGGACCGCGACAACCGTTGGGAGCGCATCCAGCGCGCCTACGACGTCATGGTCAACGCGTCCGATGCCGATGTCGACCCCGTTGCCGGTATCAAGGCCTACTACGAGAAGGACCCGCGCGGCGACGAGTTCGTCGAGCCCTTCGCTGCCCACAACGAGGGCATTCACGAGGGCGACGCGGCTATCTTCTTCAACTTCCGTCCCGACCGCGCTCGTCAGATGACCCGCGTGTTCACGGACAAGGAGTTCGACGGCTTTGAGCGCGAGCAGATCAAGCTTTCGCACTTTGTGACGATGACCGAGTATGATCCGACGTTTGACGTCGAGGTCGCCTTCCCCAAGACGTTCCCCGAGAACGTCCTGGCCGACGTTATCGCCGCCAATGGCCTGAAGCAGCTGCACACTGCCGAGACCGAGAAGTACGCCCACGTGACGTTCTTCCTCAACGGTGGCATCGAGGAGCCCAAGGAGGGCGAGGAGCGCGTGCTCGTCGCTTCCCCCAAGGTTGCTACCTACGATCTGCAGCCCGAGATGAGCGCTCCCGAGGTTACCGAGAAGCTCGTCGCCGCCATCAATGAGGATCGCGCTGATTTCTACATCGTGAACTTCGCGAACTGCGACATGGTTGGTCACACCGGTGTCTTCGACGCTGCCGTTAAGGCCGTTGAGGCTGTTGACGATGCCCTGTCCAAGGTTGTCCCGGCGATTCTCGCCAAGGGCGGCTTTGCACTGATTACCGCCGACCACGGCAACGCCGATCACATGTTTGACGTTGCTTCCGACGGTTCCAAGCATCCGTTTACGGCTCACACCACCAACCGCGTGCCGTTCATCATCGTTGATGAGAAGGCCAAGCTCACCGGTATCGAGGACGGCCGTCTTTCCGATATCGCTCCGACCATGCTCACCATGGCTGGTATTGAGCCTTCCGCCGAGATGACGGGCCGCGTGCTCGCTACCGAGGCCTAATAGAAAACAAATACCGTTTTCTAGCAAGGGGGTTGTCCACAACCGGACAACCCCCTTTTTGGTATTTCTGCCATTTCCACCCCGTCCTTGGGTGGCAGGTAGGGGAGAGCGGGGGATTGTGGTACAGTACTGGAGTTTGAACTGTTCTATTAAGGAGCTTATCTATGGGTCCGTTCCAGATTCTTCTGTTTGTCGTTTGGGCTGTTTCTGCCGTGGCGCTGACGATTCTCGTCCTGATGCATTCCGGTAAGGGTACCGGCGTTTCGGATATGATTGCCAGCTCGCTGTATAACTCCAGCTCTGCCACGGGCGTTATGGAGCAGAACCTTGACCGCCTGACCGTCATCATGGCTGTCGTGTTTGCCGTGTGCGTCGTGCTGTGCATGTTCTTCTTCCCGCAGGGCATCGTGGGCTACTAATCACGAGCCGCATAAATACTTGAAAAGGGTCCCGCAAGTGCGGGACCCTTTTTGTTCAAGACTTTAGTCTGCTGGCCGCGCAGCGGCCAGCTTTAAACCACCCGCTACGCGGGTGGAGACAAACGGCTTTACAAAGCCACCCCTCCGACCGATATTGACGATTGTTCAGGCCGTCAAGAATTCGAGTCGAAGGGGTGGTCGCCATGGCCCAGAAGGCCTACAGCCTTTCCCACACGAAGTGGATGTGCAAGTACCACATCGTGTTCACGCCGAAGTATAGGCGCAAAGTGATCTACAACCAAATCAGGAGCGACATAGGGGAGATCCTCAGGAAGCTGTGCGAGTACAAGGGGATCGAGATAATCGAGGGGCACCTGATGCCCGACCACGTGCACGTGCTGCTGGCGATCCCGCCGAAGTACAGCGTCGCGAGCGTCATGGGCTACCTGAAGGGGAAGAGCTCGCTGATGATATTCGACAGGCACGCCAACCTCAAGTACAAGTTCGGCAACAGGAAGTTCTGGGCGGAGGGCTACTACGTGTCCACCGTCGGCCTGAACGAGGCGACGATCGCCAAGTACATCAGGGAGCAGGAGTCCCACGACATCGCGCTGGACAAGCTGAGCGTGAAGGAGTACGAGGACCCCTTCAAGAGGGGGTGATCCCGCCGGTTCGACCGGCGCGCCACGGGTCAAGATGCACTAGGCCTGGACGAAGTCCGGGCCCGCGCCTTTAGACGCGAGCCCGGGGCCCGTGGGTTATACCCTAAGAGCAAACCACCCTTTTTAAGGGTGGTTCTGATTTGTGCTGGTTATTTCGCTTGCGTTGGTGGATATGTCGTGCGCTCTGCGTATGGCAATATAAGATGGTTAATTGCGTTCAACGGAATTCGATTGTTCTGAGGGCAGGGGATTGATTTGGGTCGTACTGGGGATATGACGCCGCCTTTGGGTTGGCGGTTGGGTGTTGCTGGTGGGGTGGCACTGGTTGTGCTGCTTGTTGACCAGCTGACCAAGCTTGCGGTTCGTGCCGTGGGCGACGCTTTGCATGTGACTGTTATCCCCGGTGTGATTGACTTTCTATTTGTCCGCAATATCGGTGCTGCCTTTAGCATGGGCGAGGGGCATGGCATCGCGTTTGCCGTGCTGGCGCTGGCGGTCATTGTCGCTATTGCCGTGTACCTCGTTCGTGCACCCCAGCTCGCCCATCTTGAGGTTGTTGGCATGGCGATGGTTGCGGGCGGTGCTATCGGCAACGCTATCGATCGTTTTGTCTTTGGCTTCGTGACCGATTTTATTGCCACCACCTTCATCGACTTTCCCGTCTTTAACATGGCCGATATCGGCATCACCGCAGGCGTCGTGCTTGCCCTCATCGGCTACATGTTCTTGAGCCCTGCGGCCCGCGAAGTCGATGCGACTGCCGAGCTCAATGCCCGTGATGAGGCGCGCGCCAAGCGCAAAGCCAAGCAACGTGGGGAGCGTGCCCGCAAGATTCGCGAAAGGAATGAGCGTTAATGGCCGACATCCATATTCTTGTTGCCGACGATTGCTCTGGCCAGCGTCTCGACGCCTTTCTGGGTGCCAACGACGGCTGCCCCACGCGCTCTGCCTGCGCGCATCTGATCGAGGGAGGCGCCGTTGCCGTCAACGGTGAGACCTGCCTGTCAAAAAAGTATGCCGTGCGCTCCGGCGACCGCATTTCGGTCGATCTGCCCGAGCCACACGACCCGACCGACGTGATTCCCGAGGCCATTCCTCTCGATATCCGCTACGAAGACGACTACCTTATCGTGCTCTCCAAGCAGCGCGGCCTGGTGTGTCATCCCGCCCATGGCCACGAGAGCGGCACTCTTGCAAACGCTCTGGTCTACCACTGCGGTATCGATCATCTTGGTACCGTGCAGGGTGAGGACCGACCCGGCATCGTGCATCGCCTGGATCGTGATACCTCGGGCCTTATGCTCGCGGCAAAAGACGACGACACCCAGCGCGCGCTTCAAAATCTTATCCGCACGCGCACGCTCGACCGTCGCTATATCACGCTCGTTCACGGTCACATCGCCATGGACGAGGGCACCATCAATACCGGTATCGCCCGTTCCACGCGCGACCGCGTCAAGATGGCGGTTTCGGACGACCCCTTTGCCCGTCAGGCCATTACGACCTTTAAGGTCCTCGAGCGCTTTGATTCCACGCGCTTTGACGATGGTTATACGCTCGTTGAGTGCCATCTGTTTACCGGTCGCACGCACCAGATTCGCGTGCATATGCGTCATATCAACCACGCCTGCGTGGGCGATCCACTCTACGGCAAGTGCGATGCGCGCGCCGACCAGGGCCTGACCAGGCAGTTCCTTCATTCCTGGCGCGTGGCGTTCGACCATCCCGTGACGGGGGAGCGCATTGAGTGCCGCGACGAGTTGCCGTGGGATCTCGCTGCGGTTCTCGACGATCTGGCTCCGCGCTCGCTCGGTCGCACGGCCGTTGGCGACGACATCGTCCCGCAGCTCGGTCTTCTCGAAGTCTAGCCAGTATTAGGTGGTTTCTTGAACTCGATTAGCCTGCGGTAAGATATACGGTTGTTTACGTAACGCGTTCTCGGGAGCCTGCATGCTCGCCTTTTTACAAACCAACACACCCATCGTGATCTTCAACCAGATTGTCGTCACGCTGCTCACGGTCTGCTTTCTGTACCAGGTTGTCTTCTTTGTCATTGGCGCTCTTCGTGGCGAGGTCGCGCCTCCCAAGGCCAAAAAACTCCATCGCTATGCCTTCTTTATCGCGGCGCATAATGAGGAGGCCGTGATTGCCAACCTCGTTCGCTCCATCAAGGACCAGGATTATCCGTCCGAGCTTATCGAGGTCTTCGTGGTTGCCGACGCCTGCACCGACAACACCGCACAGCTCGCGCGCGAGGCAGGTGCCATTGTTTACGAGCGCAATGATCTTGCCCGTAAGGGTAAGAGCTGGGTCATGGACTTTGGCTTCGACCGCATCCTTAACGAGTATCCCGACACGTTTGAAGGCTACTTTATCTTCGATGCCGATAACGTTATCTCCCGCGATTACGTGTCCAAAATGAACGATGCCTTTGACCAGGGCTTCCATGTGGTCACGAGCTATCGCAATTCCAAGAACTTCGGCAGCTCGTGGATCTCGGCGGCTAATGCCACGTGGTATCTGCGCGAGGCGCGCTTTCTCAACAACGCGCGCAACATCTGTAAGACGTCTTGCGCCGTCTCGGGTTCGGGCTACCTCATCTCCGCTAGTGTCATCGAGGGCATGCACGGTTGGCAGTTCCACACGCTGACCGAGGACATCCAGTTCACCACGTTCTGCGCCATTCACGGCATTCGCATTGGCTATGCGCCGGCGGAGTTCTTTGACGAACAGCCCGTGACGTTTAAGGCGTCCTGGAAACAGCGCATGCGTTGGACCAAGGGCTTCTACCAGGTGTTCTTTACTTACGGTAAGCACCTGATCAAGTCGGCCTTCCGCTACCATCGCTTTGCCGCCTACGACATGTTCATGACGATCGCCCCGGGTATGCTGCTGTCGCTCATCTCGATGCTCGCCAATGCGACGTTCTTGATTGTGGGTGGCCTTTCGCATGGTTTCTTGGCTACCGAAGTTGAGATGCAGGCGTGCGCCGCTTCGCTCATTATGACCTTCGCCATGATGTATCAGACCTTCTTTATCCTGGCGCTGCTTACGACCATCTTTGAGTACAAGCATATTCACTGCGCGCAAAAGTGGCGTCTGGTGACCAACCTGTTTACCTTCCCGATCTTTATGTTCAGCTATATCCCCATCACGGTGGCCGCGCTGTTCCTGAAGGTCGACTGGGTTCCTACCCAGCATGCCGTAAACGTCACCCTCGACGAGGTCATGCAAGGCGCCAAATAACCACCACCAAAACTACCGCAAAGGGGACAGGCACCTTTGTGGTGGTTTTTGCTTTTGCGATGCAGCTCGAGGAGGAGTCCGATGGCCTATATCCCGTTTTGGATTTGTATCTTTGCCGGCGTGGCAATTGATGCCCGAGAGCGACGGTTTCCCAATGGGCTTGCCGGCGCATGTGCCGTGGCGGCGTTGGCGGGCGTTTGGCTCGACCTCGGTTTGAACACAGCGCTTGACCACGCCTTGGCCTTGTGCTTACCGAGTCGCTCTGGCGTAGAGTTCGCCACGCTCCTGGCATTGGCATGGGGGACGTCAAGGCACTCTTTGCCCTTTGTACCTTCGATCCCCTGGGCGGCGTTGTCGCGTTTGCGGTTGCGCTCCTGACCCTTGCCGTCGCTTGCCTCATCGCAAAATCGCGCTCCCTGCCATTGCTCCCGTTTTTAGTGCCGATTTTTGCCATAATCGAGGTCGTGGGCTGCACTTTGTAACCGATTGCGCATCCTTTTTAAGGAGCATGCCATGGAATCTAATCAAGAAACGGCCGTCATTAAGGCGCGCGTGGACCGTATTCCCTCGGCGTTGTCGCCCGAGCTTGTCGAGCGCATTGCCGCCGATCGTGCTTCGGGCTATGTCAACCCGTATCGTTGCAACGATGATCAGGTCATTCGTCGTATTGATCGCGCCGCCGACAAAGGCACGCTTATGCGTCCGGCGTTTATGCGCGATACCGAAAAGATACTTCATCTTCCGGCGTACACCCGTTATGCAGGCAAAACGCAGGTCTTTAGCTTCCGTAGCAATGATGATCTTTCACGCCGCGGTTTGCACGTACAGCTTGTCTCCCGCATTGCGCGCGATATCGGTCGCGCCCTGGGGCTCAATTGCGATCTGATCGAGGCGATTGGCCTGGGTCACGACTTGGGACACACGCCTTTCGGCCATGCCGGCGAGCGCTTCCTCAACGATATCTATCATGAGCGTACGGGGCGTTATTTTTTCCATAACGTGCAGTCGGTTCGCGTGCTCGACGCGTTGTATGGCCGTAACGTGTCGCTCCAGACGCTCGACGGCGTGCTATGCCATAACGGCGAGTACGAGCAGCGTGTGTTTGAGCTCTCGGACATGGGCTCCTTTGACCAGTTTGACCAGACGGTTGAGGATTGCATTGCCACGGGCTATAGCGCAATTGAGCATCTGCGTCCCATGACGCTCGAGGGCTGCGTCGTTCGCATCTCGGATATTCTTGCCTACGTCGGTCGTGACCGTCAGGATGCGATCGCGGCGGGCCTGCTTTCGCCCGACGCTTTTGATGATGGCCGGGGCGGTGCCTACAACAGTTGGATCCTCACGCATGCCTCCATCGATATTGTTGAGCACAGCTATGGTAACCCGCGCATCGAGATGAGCGAGGACCTGTTTGAGGAAATTCGCCGAGCCAAGCGCGAGAACTACGAGAGGATCTATAGCAAGGGCGGTATCGAAGGCGATTCCGAGGCGGAGCTGCGCGAGGCGTTCGTAAAGCTCTACGACCGTTGCCTGTGGGATCTAAACAGTGGCGACGAGTCCTCTTACATCTTTAAGCACCATATTTCGCGCATTGAGCAGCAGCTTTCCTACTATGATCGCACCTATGCCTGGCAGGACGACAAGGATCAAGCCGTGGTGGATTATATCGCGAGCATGACGGACGGTTATTTCTGCGAGCTGACGAGCAAGCTGTTCCCTGGTCTGGAGTTTCCGCACCGTACCTATATTAACGAACGGTAGTTCGTATTAATTCGGTATACTGTTAGTGGAAAACGTTTTTGATTGATACACGGGATGGCTATGGACGACCTTTTTTCTGCTTCGACGCGCGAGCGTTCCTTTAAAAATGCGCCGCTTGCGGTGCGCATGCGCCCCAATTCGCTCGACGAGTACGTGGGCCAGCAAAAGGCCGTCGGTAAGGGTTCATGGCTGCGTGCCGCGATCGAGCACGACGTGCTTTCGAGCGTGATTCTGTACGGGCCTGCCGGTACGGGCAAGACGACGCTGGCCCACATTATCGCCAACCATACCAAGAGCGAGTTTGTTGAGGTCAGCGCCGTCACGGGTACCGTGAAGGACCTGCGTCGTGTGATTGATGAGGCCAAGACGCGCCTGAATACGTACGACCGCCGCACCATTCTATTCATCGATGAGATTCACCGCTTCTCTAAGTCGCAGCAGGATGCCCTGCTGCATGCAGTTGAGAACCGTACCGTCATTATGATTGGCGCTACGACAGAGAACCCGTACTTTGAGGTCAACTCGGCACTGTTGTCGCGCGGGCGCGTGGTGGAGCTTGAACATCTGAAGGATGAGGATATCGCCACGCTTATTGAGCGTGCGCTCGAGGCACCACAGGGCTTGAACGGAAAGTTCTCGGCCGATGAGGATACGGTCAAGACCATTTGCACGCTGGCAGCGGGTGACGCTCGCTCGGCGCTCACGACGCTCGAGCTTGCGAGCGAGATTGCCGTCACGCGTCCCGATACCGAGGGAACGCCAGCGCCTGCGGCGGGGGAGCGCTATCCCATCACCGTGGATGACGTGAAGATTGCCAACCCGTGTCGCGGCTTTACGTATGACAAAAACGGCGACATGCACTACGACATCATCAGTGCGTTCATCAAGTCCATGCGCGGTAGTGACCCCGATGCCACGATCTATTGGCTCGCGCGCATGATCGATGCTGGGGAGGATCCTAAGTTTATCGCTCGCCGCATTATGATTCACGCTTCTGAGGATGTTGGCAACGCCGACCCGCAGGCGCTTTTGGTGGCGCATGCCGCGTTTAAGTCTGCCGAGGTCATTGGCTATCCCGAGTGCCGCATTAACCTGGCTCAGGCTGCACTCTATGTGTGCTTGGCGCCAAAATCCAACGCGTGTGAGGCTTCGATCGATGCGGCGCTGGCCGATATCCATTCTAGTGGGCTTCGCGAGGTGCCGAGTTATCTGCGCGATCGCCATCGCCCGGGCAGCGATGAATACGGTGTGTATAAGTATCCACATGATTATCCCGAAGGCTGGGTCGATCAGCGCTATTTGCCCGAAGGCTTGGAACGCGGTGCATTTTGGCAGCCTGCCGGGCGCGGCTGGGAAGAGTGGCGCGTAGAGCAAAGCGAACGCGACCGCAGCGGGAATGCACCGAGGTAGCTGCTGATAATTTTGTCCCACGTTGCTGCTCTTGGCATGTTCGGTCCCCTTTGGGGTACCATGAAAAGCGTCTGTATTTCGATTCTTCCGGGAGGCTTGTATGAGTCCCATTCAAATCGCCCTGCTGCTGCTCGCCGTTGCCAGCGTGTGGGCCATCGCTGAGCTCGCGCTTACCCTGCGCAAGACCCGCAATGTTGTCGACTCGCTCGATAAGACCGTGAACGACCTCAACAACACCATCGCCGAGGCTCAGCCTGTGGTGGCAAAGCTCGATGGCGCTGTCGATGAGCTTACGCCGGCGCTTGCCCAGATGGAGCCGCTGCTTAAGTCGAGCAAGACGGCAGTTGATGCCCTTACCTCCAATCTCGTAGAGGTCGAAGCCGTGGTTCGCGACATTTCCGAGGTTACGGGCAGCATGGCCGAGGCCAGCAATGCTGTGTCGAGCGTGACCGACTCTGCCGCCGGTGCTGTGCAGAAGCTCTTCAATAAGGTGAAGGCTCCTGCAGCCGACGCCGATCGCAAGCTCGCCGCTGCCGCTGCGGAGGCCGAGCAGCCTACCGAGCGCGTCCTAATTGGCGAGGACGAGGCCGCCGCGGGCGACGATGATGGTCAGAAGTCTGTATCCAAGCCGGCTCAGTATTACACCTATACGCCCGCCGAGACCTCTGAGGAGTCCTGCGATGAGTAGCGAAGCAACCTGCCCTATCACGCTGACCGTTGCCGGTGACCCGCGTCTCGCTCGCCTTGTGCGCATGACGGCAGCCAACGTTGGTGCCCTGTGCTCTATGTCTGTCGATCGCATCGAGGACATCCGCATGGCTGCTGAGGAGGCTTTCATCTTTGGTTGCACCGCGGTCGACTGCGATGACATCACCATCAAATTCGATGTCGATGAGACCCACGTTGGCATGACTATTACCTTTGGCGACCAGGCTACGGTCGATGAAGACGACCAGGCTGCGGTGTATGCCGAGCTCATCCTCGCGAGCGTGTGCGACTCCTACGAAAAGACTACGGCGCCCCTGACGCTTTCCCTCGACCTCAAGGCGGATGTCTAATATGACCGAACGTTCCCGGAGCGGCAAGACCGCTTGGGACAAGGAGAAAACCCGCGAGCTGTTTCGTCGTTACAAGGAGACCGGTGATCCGGACGCCCGTGAGCAGCTCGTCATGTCCCATATGAACCTGGTAAGGTTTCTTGCCAACAAATTTAAGAATCGCGGCGAGCCGCTCGACGACC
>CALLRY010000250.1:0-1427 GCA_938014285.1 uncultured Collinsella sp.
CTTTCCAGCTTTATTGCAACGGAGTACAATGGGTAACGTTTAAGTTCAACTTGAAGTTTTAGTTGCGGCGCCGGGCTTCGGCCGCAATGCAAGGAGAGGCGTACCATGGCGATCTATGTGACATCTGATGCTCACGGGCACGTGTGTGCGCTTGACGAGGCCCTGTCTAAGATCTCGTTGACGTCCGACGACACGCTGTACGTGCTGGGCGACATGATCGATCGCGGGCCCGATCCGGTCGGCGTTATTAAGCTCGTGCGCTCGCTGCCCAACGCCCACGTGCTCAAGGGTAATCACGAGCAGATTATGCTCGATGCCATCATTGGTCAGGATCCGCTCGATGCCGAGACCTGGGATATCAACGGTGGCTGGACGACGCGCGAGCAGCTCAACGACATGGAATTTGAGGCATACGAGGAGCTCGTGCGATGGATGGCCGCGCTGCCGCTCTACGCGGTGGTCGAGACCGAGGAGCGCCCGTATCTGCTGGTACATGCTGGAATCGAGATGAAGGCGGCGCGCGCGTTTTTGCTTGAGCATGGCGTCGATTGTGCCGATGGCGTTGGAGCGGTGGGTGCCGATCGCGAGCTGCTGCAGCAGATGCTCGCGGTACAGTCGTCCGATGACCTGCTGTGGATTCGTCACGGCTATTGGGATGTGCCGACCGGGCTGCTTTCTACCGAGGGTAAGGGCCCGGTCGTTGTGAGCGGTCACACGCCAACGGTGTCGCTCGGGCGTTATTGCGAGGTCGGTGGTCTTGCGGGGCTCGACGAGGAGTCGGGCCGCGGGCAGATCGTGCGCCTGGGCGGCGAGGATGCCGCCGGTGTGCCCGATCGCATCGACATCGACTGCGCTGCCGCCACCGGCTCCGAGTTCGGTCGCGTGGGCATCCTGCGGCTCGATGATGGGGCGGAGTTCTACGCGAACATCAACCCGGGCGAATAATCGGTGCAAGGGGTAGCTAATATGGGAAGGGTTTTTTGACTACTTTTGCCCTTCTGCCCGCAAATTGATTTCTCTGGGACGGGATTAAATAATCATTTGGCTGCCCGCCGGCTAAGTGAGTAGACTTTTTTGGAAATGCCGAGCACCCAACATATTTGCCTCAATAAAACCGCAGGTCACAGACTTGTGCTCTGTCGGTGTGGTCGGGGATTCGGTAAAAATCTACTCACTTAGTTTTACGTGTCCGCAACGAGACTCCAGCCGGGGTGATTCCACCGCAAATTAGCTTCTCCCATCGACGCAATTAGGCGCCGTACGGATTCCGGTCCCTCTCTATGCGTTGGCGGATGTGGGCGTACTCGATAATCAGTAGCACCAGGAGTAGGGCCATGATGGCTAGGTAGCTCACCACGGCGCCCATCAGACCCAGCAGCTTAATCAAGATCACCGGCAGCACCACGCTTACGGCGAAGCAGATCAGG
>CALLRY010000251.1:0-1154 GCA_938014285.1 uncultured Collinsella sp.
AGGCCCAGGGTGGGGTCGAGGCGATTGCGGCGCACGAGCGCTCGCTTGCAGAGCGCTTCCTTGCCGGCGTGCGCGAAATCCCCGGCATTGCGCTCTACGGTGCCTTTGACCAGCCGACGCGCTCGGCGATCGTCTCACTCAACGTGGGTGATATCGACTCTGCCCAGATTTCGGACGCGCTCATGCAGGGGTGGGGGATTGCGACGCGCCCCGGCGCCCATTGTGCCCCGCTCATGCACCGCGCGCTCGGGACCGAGCGCCAGGGTGTCGTTCGTTTCTCGTTTGGGTATTTCAACACGGACAGGGAAGTCGACACCGCGATTGACGCGCTCCGCGATTTAGCCTGCTAGAGCGTATATACTTGCGGGACGGGTCTTTTGCCCGTCCCGTTTTTGTTTCGACCCGAAAGGTGGTCCCATGGCCTCATCCGCCCCGCGCGGCCTGCGCTCCGACCATGTCGTTACCGTCGGCATCGCCCTGTTCTCGATGCTCTTTGGCGCCGGCAACCTCATCATTCCGCCGCTGCTGGCGCTGCAGGCAGGCTCTGCCACGCCGCTCGCCATGCTCGGCTTTCTGATTGCCGCCATCGGCCTGCCCGTCATGGGCTTTATCGCCGTGGCGCTTGCCGGAACGGCGCGCGAGCTGGCCGGGCGTGTGCATCCTAAGTTTGGTGAGTTCTTTGTTGCGGCGGTGTATCTGGCCATCGGCCCGTGCCTGGCTATTCCGCGCACAAGCTCTACGGCGTTCGAAATGCTGGTGCCGCTGCTGCCCGAGGGTGTTTCGCTCGGCACGGCTCGCCTGGTGTTTGCCGTTGGCTTCTTTGTCGTCGCGTTTGCTCTCACGCTGCGCCCGGGTGTCATCACGCGCGTGCTCGGCCGCATTACGGGCCCCGCGCTCATTGCGCTCATCGTGCTGGTTGTGGGTGCCGCGCCTCAGGCTCCCTACGATACAGGCTCCGCCGTGCAGGGCTTTTTGACTGGCTATCAGACCATGGATCTGCTCGCGTCGCTCGCCTTCGGCATTATCATCGCCGAGACCATCCACGAGTTGGGCGTTACCGACGATAGGCGCGTGGCCTTCGAGATCTCGCGTTCGGGTGTGATCGCCGGCGTGCTCATGGCCATCATCTATTGCGGCTTGGCCCTTGCCGGTAT
>CALLRY010000252.1:0-2963 GCA_938014285.1 uncultured Collinsella sp.
GCCACCACTGTCACCAACCACTCCATCGGCATGATCACCGAGGACGGCCTGCGCGTGTTCATCCATGTTGGCCTGGGCACCGTGGAAATGAACGGCAAGGGTTTTGCCCGCTTTGTCGAGATGGGCGATGTGGTCAAGGCAGGCCAACCGCTCATCAGCTTCGACCGCGAGGCCATTAAGGCCGCTGGTCACGAGGACATCGTGACCGTCATCGTCTCCGAGCTCGATCGTCTTAAGAGCATCGACCATGTCGGCGAGTCTGGAACGCTTATCGGCGGCAACCCGCTCGTCAAGCTTGGCGACCCGCTGCTGGTTGCCAAGACCAAGTAGCCAGGCCCCACGCCACACAGCCAAAAGGCACCTCGTCAAGCGCCCGCGACCATTTGGCCGCGGGCGCTTTTCGTTTGAAAAACCATCCCGTCAATGCTTTATCTGTATAGCTCAAATGAGCCGAGCTGCTAGAATATCGAACTGTCTGGATAACTATCATTCAACCGTTATGGGAGGATACGTGAACCGCACCAAAATCGCGCAGCTCTATGCCGATGCCGAGTCGCTCGGCGGCCAGACCGTCACCGTCGCCGGCTGGGTCAAGTCCGTCCGCGACATGAAGAACTTTGGCTTTGTTACGCTCAACGACGGCAGCTGCTTCCGCGACCTGCAGGTCGTCATGAACCGCGAGGCACTCGACAACTACGACGAGATCGCCCATCAAAACGTCTCGGCCGCACTCATTTGCACCGGCACCGTCAAGCTGACCCCCGATGCGCCCCAGCCTTTCGAGCTTTCTGCCACCTCCATCGAGGTCGAGGGCACGAGCGCCCCGGATTACCCGCTGCAGAAGAAGCGCGCAACCGTCGAGTTCCTGCGCACCCAGCAGCACCTGCGCCCGCGCACCAACCTGTTCCGCGCCGTGTTCCGCATCCGCTCTGTCGCGGCTGCCGCCATCCACCGCTTCTTCCAGGAGCAGGGCTTTGTCTACGTCAACACCCCCATCATCACCACGAGTGACTGCGAGGGCGCCGGCGAGATGTTCCGCGTGACCACGCTCGACCCCAAAAATCCGCCCCTCACCGAGTCCGGCGAGGTCGACTGGAGCCAGGACTTCTTTGGCAAGCATGCAAGCCTCACCGTGTCCGGCCAGCTCAATGCCGAGAACTTTGCCATGGCCTTTGGCGACGTGTACACCTTTGGCCCCACCTTCCGTGCCGAGAACTCCAACACCACGCGCCACGCCGCCGAGTTTTGGATGATCGAGCCCGAGATGGCCTTTGCCGACCTGAACGACTACATGGATAACGCCGAGGCCATGCTCAAGTACGTCCTCAAGGACGTTATGGCAACCTGCCCCGACGAGCTCAATATGCTCAACAAGTTTGTGGACAAGGGTCTGCTCGAGCGCCTGGACCATGTCGCCAACTCCGACTTTGCCCGCGTTACCTACACCGAGGCCGTCGAGATCCTGGAGCAGGCAGTCGCTGCTGGCCACCAGTTTGATTACCCCGTCAGCTGGGGCATCGACCTGCAGACCGAGCACGAGCGCTTCCTGACCGAGGAGCACTTTAAGCGCCCGACCTTCGTGACCGACTACCCGGCCGAGATCAAGGCGTTCTACATGCGCATGAACGAGGACGGCAAGACCGTTGCCGCCGCCGACTGCCTGGTTCCCGGTATCGGCGAGATTATCGGCGGCTCCCAGCGCGAGGAGCGCCTGGATCTGCTCGAGGCCCGCATCAAGGACCTGGGCATGAATCCCGAGCAGTACAAGTACTACCTTGACCTGCGCCGCTACGGTTCCTGCAAGCACGCCGGCTACGGTCTGGGCTTCGAGCGCTTGGTCATGTATCTGACCGGCGTGGGCAACATCCGCGACGTCCTGCCGCACCCGCGCACCGTGGGCAACGCCGACTTCTAATTGTCGAACGCTAGCTCGCGTCGCCACACGCCAACGCTCATCGCACAAGCGTCTCTCGACATCGGTCGAGAGACGCTTTTTTCAACAGCATCCGTCAAGCTTTTGGCAAGGTTTTGGTCAGTTGAGCAGGGCTGTTGAAAACTCGACCCGCCGTTTGCCGACGACTACCGACCGCCCAGAGCGCTCTGCGCCCCTGGGAAAGCCCCACGTCCTAGGCTCCATACCGTCGCCACCCAAAACGGAAAGGACGTGGGCACGATGACCGAAGCCGCTGTTGAAACCTACGACACCACGACGAGAGGCGCCGCCTCGATGGCAGCCTATCGCGCCGTTCGCATCCTGCAACTATTAAGCGAAAACACTGGCGAGGACAAGGCCATGCTTTCCGATGAGTTGATCCGGCGCCTCGCCCATCCCGACGACCCCGCCCGCATGCCCATCTCGGCGGCGCGGCGCAGCATCTACACCGCCATCTCCGCGCTTCGCCATGCCGGATACGAAATTGAGTACAAACGCGGCGTGGGCTACAAACTTCTTACCCGTCCGCTCACCGATGAAGAGATCATCCGGCTCCACGGTATGGTCATGCGCAACCGCTCCACGCCTATCGCTATCCGCAAGAGCATGGCGCGGCACTTAGTTGCCATGGCGAGTGCCGACGTTCGCGGCTACCTCGATACACCCGAACCCGTTCCGAGCGCAGGCAGCAAGGCTACCAAGGCAACACGCACGCCCATCAAGCGTATCGACACGTGCGAGCTCGTCGAGCAGGCCATCGACCACGGAACCACGGTGAGTTTTGATATTTCGAGCGTCACGACGCGTGGCGAAACCGAAGCAGCACGGATGACACTCCGTCCCTTTGCCATCAAGCAACGAGACGGCATCTCTTATTTGCTGGGAACGGTCTATGACGCCCGAGGCACCGACGATACGCTGCGCACCGTCGAGATCGCCCGTATGAGAAACGTCAGCACGCGCCTGCTCGACGGCAAGAAGCTCTTCGCCGCCCTGGACGAGGACGACGCCTCCTCCGCCGCATAAGACC
>CALLRY010000253.1:0-2028 GCA_938014285.1 uncultured Collinsella sp.
ACGGCGGGAGCCGATCCCTCCCGCCTGTGAATAAACAGACTGAGAATGTGAAGTTGAGCTTTAACGGCTCCTGCGCAAACCGTGAAAGCGGAATGGAGCAAGCCCAGCGCATCCCCCGTCCCTTTACAAATCGAAGCCCAACGAAGTGGGTTCGATTTGTGGACGAAGACTGGGGGCGCGGATATGGAGCTTTAACGGCTCTTACGCAAACCGTGAAAGCGGAATGGAGCAAGCCCAGTCTGAGGATGACGAAAGGCCATGGCCAATCAAGCATTGGCATGGAACCTCGCCGCCTGAACCGACAGCCAAAGGCTGCGGTAACTCTAACATAGGAGGAAAACCAAATGCAGATCACCGACCCCATTGCAGATATGCTTACCCGCATCCGCAACGCCGGCAGCGCTAAGCATGAAACCGTCGACATCCCCGCGTCCAAGATGAAGAAGTCCATTGCTGAGATCCTTCTCAACGAAGGCTACATCAAGAGCTTCCAGCTCATCGACGACGGCACCCAGGGTGTCATCCGCGTAACCCTCAAGTACCTGCCCGGCAAGGAAAAGGCCATCCAGGGCCTTCGCCGCGTCAGCAAGCCCGGCCTGCGCGTTTACGCCGGCGCCGACGAGCTGCCCCGCGTCCTCAAGGGACTGGGCATCGCCATCATCTCCACCTCCAAGGGCGTTATGACCGACAAGCAGGCTCGCAAAGAGCATGTTGGCGGCGAAGTCCTTGCGTTCGTATGGTAAGGAGGCTGCAGAATGTCTAGAATAGGTAGAGAACCCATCACTGTTCCCGCCGGCGTTGAAGTATCCGTCAGCGAGCACAATCACATCACCGTCAAGGGTCCGAAGGGCACTCTTGAGCGTGACCTCGTTCCTCAGATGAAGATCGACGTCGACGCAGGCGTCATCCACGTTTCCCGTCCCGACGATACCAAGGAGAACCGTTCCCTCCATGGCCTGACCAGAACTCTGGTCGACAACATGGTAGTGGGCGTGACTCACGGCTTCGAGAAGAAGCTGGAGATCAACGGCGTTGGTTACCGTGCAGCCAAGGAAGGCAAGAATCTGGTTCTGAACATCGGCTATTCTCATCAGGTCATTGTCCCTGAGACCGAGGACATCCAGATCGACGTTCCCGATGCAAACCATGTCGTTATCAAGGGTATCGACAAGCAGAAGGTCGGCCAGTTTGCAGCAGAAGTTCGTGGTAAGAGACCTCCCGAACCCTACAAGGGCAAGGGCATCAAGTACGACTACGAAGTCATCCGCCGCAAAGAAGGCAAGACCGGTGCTAAGTAAACGGAGGTGTGCCTGAATGATTAAGAGACCTGATACCAGAGGACAGCGCATCAAGCGCCATAACAGAGTACGCGGCAAGATCTCCGGCACCGCCGAGAGACCCCGTCTGTGCGTATTCCGCAGCGAAAGCAATATCTATGCCCAGATCATCGACGACGTAGCAGGAAACACCCTCGTCTCCGCCTCCACCGTTGAGAAGGCATTTGAAGGCAACGGCGGCAACTGCGAAGCCGCAAAGAAGATCGGTGCAGCCATCGCAGAGCGCGCTCTGCAGAAGGGCATCGAAGAAGTCGTGTTCGACCGCGGCGGCTACATTTATCACGGCCGCGTGAAGGCACTGGCAGAGGGCGCCCGTGAGGGCGGCCTGAAGTTCTAAGGAAGGGGGAAAACTTATAATGGCATACAATAATGACAGAAGAGATCGTCGCAAGGACGAGGCTCCCTCCGAGTTCATCGAGAAGGTAGTTTCCCTCAACCGCGTCAGCAAGACCGTCAAGGGCGGCCGCGTTATGAAGTTCTCCGCGCTGTGCGTAGTTGGCGACGGCAAGGGCCGCGTCGGCTTCGGCCTCGGCAAGGCGAGCGAAGTTTCCGAGGCAATCCGCAAGGGTCTTGAGGATGCAAAGAAGAACATCACCGCCGTCACCCTGACCGGCACCACCATTCCCCATGAGGTCATCGGCGAGTTCGGCGCAGGCCGCGTCCTGCTCAAGCCGGCACCCGAAGGCACCGG
>CALLRY010000254.1:0-1291 GCA_938014285.1 uncultured Collinsella sp.
GTACCTTTACTGCGGCGACAACAGCAAGGGACACCATATCGCGTTCGTGGCCTCCGCGCCCATCGCCGTGGCCAAGACCGTGACCGGCGTTGCCAACGACAGCTTCCTGATGTGGAACACGACCAACACGAATCAGGGCACCGCCGACCAGAAATGCCCCTACCCCAACAGCAACCTCAAGGCGTGGGAGACGGCCTTCGAGGCGTGCCTGCCCGAAAGCCTGACCAAGTACCTGCTGACCCAGCGCGTCCTGCTTGAGGAGCGTTACAGCGCCAGCGGCGCGCTCAACGACTCCAACTCGTGGAGCTGGCAGGATATCGGCAAGGTGTTCTCGCTGTCCGAGATGGAGGTGTACGGCTACCCAGTGTGGGGCACCAAGGGCTACAGCGTGGGCCTCGACTGCCAGTTCGACCTGTTCCGCGATACCGCGCACCGCTTGAACGGAGCTCGGTACACTTGGTGGCTGCGTTCCGTCATGGGTGGCTCCTCGTCCAACGTGTGCTACGTCGGCCACTACGGCAATGCCTACTGCCGTTCGGCGACGACCACCTGGGTTCGCCCCCGCCCCGGCTTCCTCGTCGGCTAGTCAGCCGAGTGCTCTATACTTCTCTTTCGATGCGACCGCCTTGCGCGGTCGCATCCCTGCCCGCGCAGCGGGCCGTTTTTTTTCGCAACTATTTCCGGGAGGTGCCATGAGCGGCGTCTACCAGCGAAACCGCGAGGTGTCCGAGTACAAGTTCTTCACGCAGGCCATCGCCATCCGCGTGGAGGTCAACAAGCTCATGGCCTCCTCGTCGGTCGTGCCGAAAGCCTACAGGCTGCTGAACGCAGTCCCCACGGTGGAGACCGCGCGCAGCATCGTATACAACGTCAACCGCGCCGACTGCTTCTACCCCAACAGTTCGTTCAACGCACTTGAGCGCAAGCGTTACCTGACGCTGGCAATAGCCGACTGCGAGCAGCTGATGCTCGACATGCAGTGCCTCATGGACATCGGCCTGCCCGTGAACGCCAACCGCTTCGAGGCGCTGGCGGGCATGGTCGAGGAGGAGATCAAACTGCTCAAGGGCGCGCGCAAGAACGTACGCGTCACCAGCAAGAAGACGACCGACGAGCGCATAGCCGAGGCCGAGGCCGAGCTAGAGCGCCTGCGTTCGTTATAATGGGCGGCGGTCCCGCCTTGTGTATCGGTACAATTGGTGGCTGCGTTCCGTCATGGGTGGCTCCTCGTCCAACGTGTGCTACGTCAACAACAACGGCAATGCCAACTACAATTCGGCGACGAACACCT
>CALLRY010000255.1:0-5151 GCA_938014285.1 uncultured Collinsella sp.
GTGCTTATTTCCCAGTGATCACTCGGACCACTTCTTAGTGAACATCAACATGGTCCTTCGAGAGCCTGGAGACGCCTATCTTCTCGGCTACCCTCTGCACCTTGCGGGTGCTCGTGCCGGTGGCGTACATCTCGGCGACGGCGGCAACGAGGGCGCGGTCCACGCGCCGGTGGCGCTCGATCACGTTGTCCGGGAAGAAGCTGCCGGAGCGGAGCTTCGGGATGCGCAGCGTCAGCGTGCCGGCGCAGGTGCGAGCGACCTCTCGCGGTAGCCGTTTCGGCTGTTCGCCCCGCCACCGCTCAGCTGGTCGGCCTCGGCGTCCATCGCGGCGTTCACGACCTGTTTGGCGAGTCTGGGGAGCAGCTCCCGCATGTCGATGGCGCCGTCGCTGAAACGGGGCATGGCGAGTATGTCCGGCGCCGGGTCTGACAAGATTTACATAGCGATCTTCGTCTTTTCCCGGAACCTGTTGTTGTGGTGATTTCTGGTTCCGGGACGAAGGCCGTTTTTCGTTAAACGGGCACTAAGGGGTCACCCTTGCACCAACATTTTCGGCGCAATCCATGAGATTGAATTCCGCCATTCTTTTTGGATGCCAATGTGCTTGCTAGTATACTGATACCAGTATTTTTAATTGCGTTCTATTAGTTTCTCGATTATAAGGATTTTTATGACAAGTTCCATAAGATGTAAGCCTTTATTTGTTTTGTTTGCCGTTTTTTTCGCATTCTATTCAGTCTATTGGTATCTAAATAATCCGAGATTACTTGTACTGCTTACAATTACCATCTCGTTGATTCTAATTCTTGGCCTTTGCGCTGCATATGCTAAGGTGTACCATCGTCTTAAAAGTGAATGGGTATTCTTGGCGCTGCTTATAGCATTTCTAATTATTTTTATCTTTATCTTTCCTCCGTTTACGGTTCCGGATGAAGGCCATCATTTTTTTTCAACTTATTGGATGGTTGATAGTCTTCCATTCAATGCGCATGTGACAAATGATGGTGGTTTTCTAGTACGGGATATCGATCTTTCCCTTTATAAGGGTCGCCAGAGTAACGCCATTGACTCCTCTTCATTTGATTCGATTATTCAGAATTATGCTCTGTTTGAGAATGGGAAGTGGACTCCATTCAATGAGTTCTCATTTAGCGTCAGTAGTGAGAACGTTTCTGCGAAAATAGGATCTATCGTTGGGCTGCAAATCGGTCTGTTTTTCGGACTTGGTGCCTATCCTGTGTTCTATATGGGGCGCATTGGTTCGGCTCTGGTTTTTTGCTTTTGTGCGTTCCAGGCATACAGGATTGCACCTAAGGGCAAATCGGTTATTGTTTTTGTTTCGCTTCTGCCTATGACGCTTCACTTGGCTGCTTCATACTCTTATGATTCAGGAATTATTGCGTACTCGCTTTTAGTATTCGCTTGTCTAATGCGCGGTTTTTTTGGAGAGCAGAAATCAATAGGTTGTAAAGAAATCGTCATTTATTTAATTATTTCGGCGTTTTTGGCTCCGTGTAAGGTTGTTTATTCTGGGATGATATTACTTGGTTTGCTTGTGCCCCTTTCGCAGTTCCAAGATGTGAAAGTCGGACGTATCGGTAAGTGCATACTGATCTTTGCTGTTATAGCCTCCGTTCTAGTGCTGCGCATAGCATCAATGAGTACATTGGTGTCTCAGTCTTCAGATGCCTCTCGTGGCCAAGAGATCGGGCGGTTTTATACGCTCAGTGACATCATCATGCATCCAAAGAATAGCTTCGAGGTCTTTTTTAGGACATTAGATTCCCTAGGAGATTTCTATTGGGGATCCACCTTAGGTTATTCGCTCGGATGGCTCCAGAAAAACTTGCAGTTTCCAGCCTTTTTTATGATTCCTTATTTGTTGTTTGGGTTTATTTGTTGTTTGGATTCCGAAGATGAGCCCTCTTTTCTCAGCCCCATTTGTTCCATTCTGTTTATTATCGCTTTTGCTTTGGCTGCCCTTGGTTCCATTGTATCTATGTGGTTGGGCTGGACGTTCAATTACGAGAATGTAATACAGGGTGTTCAAGGACGATATTTTCTTCCTGTTCTACCAGCTTTGTTGTTTGGGTCGAGAACGCGCTTGTTTAAATTCAACTCATCTTCGCTTTCTGTCGTCTCTTTTGGCATGTGCGTGATGAATTGTTTATATCTTATTCGTTTTATTAGTATTGCATCCTGTGTGTAGGCCTTTGCGTAATGCTCTCGGGTTTTTTCTGCTATCTAACAGTTTAGATAGCAGGCGATGATTCGGACGCCGCAGGGTCCCCGAAAGCTATGCTTTTCCAAGCCAAGCAGAGACTTTGACCGAGCGCTGGGTTGGCATGCGAGAGGCCAACATGAGGCCGTGCCGCGGGGCGGACCGCAGGTAGCAAAACGGCACCGGAGCCCATGTCGGGCCCGGTGCCCAAGCGCGATATCGACGGCGCAGTTTCGCGATATTCAACAGCGCCCAAATGAGTAAATACTCATTATCTATAAATGATAATAACGATTCGCGGGTTCCCCGACGGTGAAGTTTGGATTCATATAAGGATCGCCTTTGACGTAATACTTAGCCCATCGATAATTCATGTACGCGACCTCTTTGTGGAAGCGAATCTGCTTCTCCGTATTGTTTTCAACGCCTCTAGAAATCGACTCGTAGTGATAGAGCTCGACTTCGGGTGTGTATACAATTAGGTCGTTGATCTCGCGTAGCTTTAAGCAAAAGTCAACGTCATTAAATGCAACTTGAAGCTCTTCCGTGAAACCTCCGACTTTCTCATATTCATCACGCTTGGTCATTATGCAAGCTGCGGTGACGGCGCTGAAGTCTTGTTGTGCATCGTTGAGTGCAAAGTAGCCCCAGTTATCCCTTGGCATGCTTTGGCAAAGATGTCCTGCCACGCCACCAGTGACGCATAAGCCCGCGTGCTGGATGGTGTTGTCGGGATAGTAGAGTTTTGCACCAACTGCGCCAACATCCTCACGTGCGCAGATGCCAAGCATAGTCTCAATCCAATTGGGCGTAATTACCTCAGTATCGTTATTCAACAGCAAGAGATAGTCGCCCTTGGCGTGAGCAACGCCAAAGTTCATGAGCTTGGAGAAATTGAATTCGTGCTTCCAAGTTACAAGACGAACGATGTCAGGATATTTTGCTTGCAACTTATCGTAATAATCGAACGTCTCCTTTTCTGTGCTGTTGTTTTCGATTATGACAAGCTCGAAATTGTCGTACGTTGATTTCTCAACAATTGACTTAATGCAGTTGTCCAGAATGTTGGCGTGGTCTTTAGTTGGAATGATAATTGACACGAGTGGATGGGAATCTGGCACAGCGTAGGTTACTTTATATGTAAAGGGACGACGCGCTTGTTCGACCTTCGCATTGAGCCCAAGCCTGTCCAAATGACTCTGGACCGCTTTGATACCTGCGATAGTGGCATACGGCTTGCTATCGGCATTTGCTGCGGTGGAGGTCTCGCTTAGGCGCCAGTGATATAGAACCTTTGCAACATGATGAACTTTCCTTGCCTTTTCCACGGCGTGGAGAGTCAGATTATGATCCTGTGCTCCATCGAACTCTTTCGTGTTCGGTTCTAGAGTGTCAAGCAGAGACTTACGGATGGTAAGCATATGGCAGATATAGTTATTGTTTCTGAGCAGATCGATATTGAAATCCGGCTTAAAGAACGGCTGCGCTAGCATTCCATCGGGCATGAGTTTATCTTCATCACAATAAAGAAGATCGACGTCATCATTGTTTTCAATTGCCTCGGCATATGAGAACAACAAGTCCGGTTCAAGAATATCGTCATGGTCAAAGAAGCTAACGAAATCACCCGAAGCGATGGCAACGCCGGCGTTTGTATTTTCGGAAATGCCCTTATTCTCGGTAAGGTTAATTGATTTAATTCTGTTGTCGTGGGCCGTCTCCTGCTCAACGTGAACCTTTAGTTCCTGATTGTCAGGACTTGCATTAACTAGGATGAGCTCCCAGTTTGCATAAGACTGGTTTTTTACGGATTCGGCCATATCGTTAAAGAACGAAATGGGTGTGTTGTATAGAGGGACAATAATGCTGAACTTCGGAGCGCTGTTGAAGGCGATTTTTCTCTGCTTCTCCAGAGCGCCGATAGTTGCCTTATGATCCGTGAACCATTCGGGGTATTCAGGGTCAAACTGCGCATGGGTAAAGAGAAAGTTGGTCTCCTCAAGAAGCAAGCCTAGCTTATCGGGTGTTAAGCAGTCGAATGCACTGAATGATGGGTGATTTTGATCGTCAATAATAAAGTAGTAACGATCGAACGCCTTTGGCATTCGAATTGAGAGCTGCGTTTCAAGCTGCTTTTTCTCAGACGTAAATCCAACGCTTGTTACATTCGAGCCGAAATTGACGATGCTCAAATTAACTTCATTAAGGGTTCGATCGAAACAACGAAGTTTGATTTGCGAGTCGCTACGATAAGGAGTTCTCACCGTGCACCTAAGGATATAGTCGCTTGAATCTTCGATGCACTGCCAGAAATCAATCGTTGCCATGTCAAACTCTGAAACGTCATCGTAGTTTCGGAGTTTGCTGCACATGTCAGGTTTAATTTTGTAGTTAAGGCGCGACTCCCATTTGATGTTCTTGCAATTGAGCGAAAGGGAGTCGCTGCTCAGGGTGCGACCGTCTTGGCCGATTTCGCTAAACTCAATTTTGATGGTGCGAGCATCGGGATCGGGGACTACAAGGACGTATGAGTTCGAGTCACAACTATTGTCCCGGAATTTTAGGAGGGATAAAGGTGAGCGGCGGTTATCGTCTGTAGCCGCCTGGGCTGTTACGCTGGAGCATTTATGGATGCCTTCAATCTTAAGCTGCTGGTAGATTTTCCAGTTTCCTCTGCATACTCCGGTTGTTTCGACTCGCATTGTTTGCCTTTCGTTTGTTGGACACTGCTCATTGTACTTTTTCATTTGTTGCCTCGCTAGAAATGCAGAAAGAGTTGCGTGTTTCTGCTGTCCGATTTAAATAAGAAGACGGGGAGGTTGCTGCCGGTGCGTATAATTTAATTAACTATGCATCTGTAATCAGCGGCTTTTGCTCAACGATTGTCAATCGAGAGGATTTTTATGAAAGGCATCATCCTCGCCGGCGGG
>CALLRY010000256.1:0-5150 GCA_938014285.1 uncultured Collinsella sp.
GTGCTCGAGGAGGCGGGCTTCGATCGCGCGGTTGTCATTGTCACGCAGGACCGCTCGTACGAGAAAAAGCCCTACGAGTTTATGCCTGCCGCGCGCGCCCGCTATGCCGACTACCCCTATCTGCTCGAGGCTATCGAGACGCGCCACGACCGTTATAACATCCAGCGCATGCATCTGTGGAAGTATGAGCGCGAGGGCCGTGCGCTGGTCGTTGCTCCGCAAAAGCCGGTCGAGGTCGGCCATGTCGAGCACGATTCGGCAAAGCTTTTGGACCTGTATGTCCAGGGCCGTCAGGAGGCAAAGCGCCTGCTCGCGGAAATCCAAGAGTTCGTTGAGCGCTAGCGACGGCGAACCCTCAAAAAATGACAACAGCTAAAGAGCTGGAAAATCACGGCTCGTGGATGACATGTGCAGAAACTCTGGTCGGAGCCAAAATACCTGTTGACTCGTACGGCGAGCGGGGTAATATGGACGGGTTACTTGCAGAGCCCCGTGAATCTCTGTAACAACACGTACTGTACATGGAGGAGTCTAAGTGATTTCGAAATCGACTCACTACGCCAAGCAGGGCGAGGTCCAGCGCAACTGGGTTCTCGTCGACGCTGATGGTGCTGTCCTGGGCCGTCTTGCCACCCAGATCGCAATGATCCTGCGCGGTAAGAACAAGCCCCAGTTCACGCCCAACAGCGACTGCGGCGACTTCGTTGTCGTCATCAACGCCGATAAGGTCCAGCTTACCGGTAACAAGGCCGACACGAAGACCTATTATCGCCACAGCGGCTACAACGGCGGCCTCAAGGCTGAGAGCTTCCGCCAGGCTATGGAGAAGCACCCGGAGAAGGTCATCGAGCGCGCCGTTCGCGGTATGCTGCCCAAGACCACCCTCGGCCGTGCCCAGATGACCAAGCTTAAGGTCTACGCTGGTGCCGAGCATCCGCATGCTGCCCAGAACCCCACGAAGATTGAGCTGGAGGCTTAAAGATGGCTGAGAACACCGTTGTCTACCAGGGTACCGGCCGTCGTAAGAACGCCGTCGCCCGCGTCCGTCTCGTCCCCGGCACCGGCAAGGTGACCATCAACAAGCGTGACGCCGAGCAGTATTTCGGCCGTCATCAGCTCGTTGAGAACGCCCTTGCTCCCTTCAAGGTGACCGACACCGCCGGTCAGTTCGACGTTATCGCTCTGTGCGATGGCGGCGGCATCTCCGGTCAGTCCGGCGCTCTGCGCCTGGGCATCGCTCGCGCTCTTCTGAACGCTGGCGACTACCGTGCTGACCTCAAGAAGGCCGGTTTCCTTACGCGCGATGCTCGCGTGGTCGAGCGCAAGAAGTACGGCCTCAAGAAGGCCCGCCGCGCTCCCCAGTTCTCCAAGCGCTAAGGTTTTATCTCCTTTCGAGATACAATGTACAAGCGGGGCCTGCCGATTCCTCGGCGGGTCCCGCTTTTCTTTTTCGACTAGGGCGGGCGGTTGTATATCGCCTGCTAGGGAAGGAGCGATCCTATGCCCCAGAACATCTTCGGTACCGACGGCGTCCGTGGCGTCGCCAACGCCGATCTTTCGTGCGAACTCGCGTTTCGCCTGGGTCGCGCGGCGACCAAGTTTCTTGGTCCGGACATCTGCATCGGCCGTGACACGCGCCTTTCGGGCACCATGCTCGAGAGCGCTCTGACCGCCGGCATTATGGCCGAGGGCGGCCGTCCGCATTGCTGCGGCGTTATCCCCACGCCCGCCGTGGCGCTGCTCACTGTTCAAAACGAGCTCGATGGCGGCATCGTCATCTCCGCTTCGCACAATCCGCCGGAGTTCAACGGCATCAAGTTCTTTAGCCGCAAGGGCATGAAGCTTCCCGACGCGGTCGAGGAAGAGATCAGCGCCTGGGTTATGTCCGAGGAAGCCATGGCTGCCGATGCGCTGCCGACCGGTGCCGGCGTGGGCCACATTATCAAGATGAAGGACGCTCGCAAGGCATACGTCGACCACGCCATCGATACGCTTGATGGCCTGAGGCTCGACGGCCTGGTCGTTGCCGTCGACTGCGGCCACGGTGCTTCTTGCCAGACCACGCCCGCCGCGCTGCAGCGCCTGGGTGCTACGGTCCATGCCATCAACACCGATTATTGCGGCACCGACATTAACGTTGAGTGCGGCTCTACGCACCTCGAGCCCCTGCGCGAGCTCGTGCTGCGCACCCATGCTGACATCGGTCTGGCCCACGACGGCGACGCCGACCGCGTGCTGTTCGTGGACAGCGAGGGCAATGAGATCGACGGTGACTACATCCTGGCTATCTGCGGTTCTGACCTTGCCGCTCGCGGCAAGCTCGCCAACTCCGAGATCGTCTCGACCGTCATGTGCAACCTGGGCTTCTCCATCGCTATGAAGGAGCAGGGCTTCGAGATGGTTCAGACCGCCGTGGGCGACCGTTATGTTCTTGAGCGTATGCTCGCGGACGGCGCCGTCATCGGCGGCGAACAGTCCGGCCACATCATCTTCCTGGAGCACAACACCACCGGTGACGGCCTGGTGACGGCTCTGCAGCTGCTGGCCGTGCTCAAGCGCACCGGTCGCACCCTCACCGATCTTGCCGGTATCATGAAGAAGTACCCGCAGGTACTCGTCAACGTGCATTCCGACAACAAGGCTGGCCTGGACGATTGCCAGCCCATCTGGGATGCCGTCGCTGCTGCCGAGAAGGAGCTTGACGGCCGTGGCCGCATTCTGGTGCGCCCGAGCGGTACCGAGCCGCTGGTCCGCGTGATGGCCGAGGCCGAGACGCATGAGTTGACCCAGCGCGTTGTCGACGACATCGTCGAGGTTGTCAAGCGCGAACTTCCCTAATGGTCAAAAACCGTTGCCAAGTGGTAAACTGTTAAGGTTATTTTGATTGATCGGTATGTCCGAGGGGGAGCATGTTCACTAAAGTCCTAAGGTCTTTTGGTATGCGTGGTCGAGTCCTTACGCTGGATGCTCCCATCTCGGGCGACGTCATTCCGCTTTCCGAGGTAAACGACCAGACGTTTGCCACCGGCCTTTTGGGCCAGGGCGTGGCGATTCAGCCCACCGGAACGCGTGTGATTGCACCGGCTGATGCCAAGGTCGAGGCCATTTTTCCTACGGGACACGCCGTTGCGCTTAACACGGTCGATGGCTTGGACGTGCTCATCCACGTTGGTTTGGATACCGTTCAGCTCGAGGGCAAGCACTTTACCGTACATGCGCAAGTGGGTGACATCGTCCATAAGGGCGATGTGCTCATTGAGTTCGATCGCGAGGCAATTGCTGCCGAAGGCTACGATGTGACGGTTCCCATCTTGGTGTGCAACTCCGTTGAGTTCTCGAGCATCAAGGGCTCCGTTGGCGTGCATGTCGAAGAGATGGACCAGCTCATCGTTGCTCGCGAGCGCTAGCAAGTGCACGTGGCCATTAGCCTACAATTCAAACACGTTTACGGAGGGCGCCCTTGAAAGAGGACGCCCTTCGTGGCAAGATGAGATTTGTCCGAAGCTGAACAGCTTTGGGTCACCGTGGACGGGCAGGGGCCTCGACGCGGCTAGACACGAGACACATACATTACGCGACCTCGCCCTGGTGGCCGCACACGTTGGTTGCGGCCGACGCGGGCCGCGGGCAAGTGCTTGTAAGGGAGCCTTGCCTCTCTTGTACGAGAAAGGACGCGTAATGAAGATCATTAAAGCTAAAGACTACGAGGATATGAGCCGCAAGGCCGCCAATATCATTTCGGCGCAGGTTATCCTCAAGCCCGACTGTGTGCTGGGCCTTGCCACCGGCTCCACCCCGATCGGTGCCTACAAGCAGCTCGCTGCTTGGTACAAGAAGGGCGACGTCGACTTTGCCGAGGTCAGCACCTACAACCTGGACGAGTATCGCGGCCTTTCGCACGACGATCCCCAGAGCTATCACTACTTCATGCGTGAGAACTTCTTCGATCACATCAACATCGACCTGAACAACACGCATGTGCCCGACGGTTCCAACCCCGATGCCGCCGCTGCCTGCTCTGAGTACGACAAGATCGTCGCCGACGCCGGTTACCCGGATCTGCAGCTGCTCGGCATTGGCAACAACGGCCACATCGGCTTCAACGAGCCCGATGACCACTTCTCCAAGGGCACGCACTGCGTCGACCTCACCGAGAGCACCATTCAGGCCAACAGCCGCCTGTTCGACAGCATCGACGATGTTCCCCGTCAGGCCTACACCATGGGCACTCAGACCATCATGTATGCCCGCATGATCCTGGTTGTCGCCAACGGCGAGGCCAAGGCTCAGGCTGTGCATGACATGTGCTATGGTCCGGTTACACCCGAGTGCCCGGCTTCGATCCTGCAGCTGCACACCAACTGCGTTGTCGTTGCCGACGAGGCCGCTCTTTCACTCTGCGAGTAGCGCGAATCCTGCAGCTCGACATAACCTTGCCTAAGGCCTCCGCTTTGCGGGGGCCTTTTTGCTATCCCTTTTCGCCCGCTTGACCAAAATCTTGGCGCAAGCTTGACGAATGCCGGATGCCCAACAGCTTGATTCATTCCATACCAGATTCTATGCAATAATGCCACTAGAAGGTCGTAGACGGTAGCGGGTGCTAGGCGAGTTGAATGACATGGCTGAACCTTGTTCATCTGCGTTACACTGCCGCTTAGATGGGACAAGCTGACAAGCTCATTTACCTGCTTAAAGACCGATTAGTCGGGGGATTAATAACAATCGGCCCTCGCTGTACAAAAACTTGCCGCTTGCGTACCAAAAGACAACCTAAAACACAAGGTCGCTCTATTCATAGCGCGGCTTGTATGGTCTTGCGGCTACAGTGTCCATACGGTCGAGTTGAGGAGCGGGCATGGTAAACGATTTGGGCGGTATAGACGAGCTCGAGCTGATGCCGTTGGGCGGAGGCTATATGGTGCGACGCGAACGCTTGATGAATGAGCTTATCGCCAAGGGCCGAAAGGCCGGCATCGTGGTTCTTTATGCGCCCGACGGGTTTGGGAAGACCTCGGTGCTGCTGCAGTACACCCATGAGGTTAAATGCGACCCGACGCGAGGCCCCGTGCGGATTATCGAGGCGGATCGCGCCATTGGGCGCGAGGTGTTTATGCAGCTCGAGGTGGTTACCGAAGAACTCAAAGACAAAC
>CALLRY010000257.1:0-1670 GCA_938014285.1 uncultured Collinsella sp.
CCGGCCTGGCTGGACAGCTGGTGCTCACGCTTGTCGAGAGCGTCGTTTCGGCGATCAAGGGACTCCTCGCGCTGCATCACACGGTTCTCGAGCGTACGAATCTCGCTCTTACGCTGCTTATCCTCGGCCTCGGCGGCCTGCTTGTTCTTGATGATCTCCTCTTTAGCCTCGAGCAGAGCCTCTTTTTTGAGGGTCTCGGCTTGACGCTTAGCATCACCGATCAGCCTGTGCGTGTGCCGACTGGATCTTTTCGTCGGCCTCGTGAAGACTACCCTGCTTGGCGGTGCGCATGTAGGCAATGGCGGCGATGGCACCCAAAACGATGCCAACGAGCGCTGCGATGATAGGCATGCTCACTCCTTTTTATGGATTCGTTACACAACAAAGCGAACCGTCCTTACGAACGGCTCGCGACATTTGAGTAATATGGGCGCAGCTTATGCGGGTCGGATACAGATAAACATATAAACAAACTCATCACAGATGAGCACATATCACAAAGCAAATGACAGTGTTTATCGTACGTTGAACCACAACAACTGTCAAATAAATGGCCTCGGCACGGCGGCTAAAACGCGGTGAACGGCAGGGCCACAAAACGCATACGCCTAAACCGCACATTCCTCGCGTTCGGCATCGAGACGTGCCTTAACGGCATCGGCGGCGATGTGATACGAGAAGCCCTTGCCCATCAAAAACCGAACCAGTTTTTCGAATCCGCGCGTCTCTGGAACACGCCGCTTGGCGAGCAGGGCTGACGCACGCGCCAAATCGTCTTCGACGGCAAAATAATCCTCGGGATAACCGGGAATGTCATCGAGCACGACATGACGGCGCTTGAGCTCGGTCTCGATTTTGCGCTGTCCCCAACCGCGCCGCTTGCGCTCCTCGATAAAGTACGAGCAAAAGCGGTTGTCGTCTAAAAAGTGATACTCGGTGGCGCGCTCGACGGCGAAATCGATCGCGGGCTGGTGAAAGCCGTAGCGAGCCAGCTTGTCACGGACCTCACCCGTCGCATGGTCGCGGCGCGATAGCATCTCGGTCACCATGGTAAGTGCACATTTACGCTCGATGAGCTGCACCGCCTCACGGAAGTTGTCCCAATCACAGGGAAGATCGGGGCGGTTTTTGACATACAGCCACGCGACCCGCACGGGAATCCAAATGGACCGCTCAAAACCGCCCTCAAGCTCACAATCGATATATGCGCAAGGCTTTTTGGACGCATACCCGCTCGAGAACGAGGAGGCCGCCTTCTTATCGGGAAAGACGACCGTGGCCTCGGTCACCGTATACGACATGAGCGTAACCGCTACTCGTCGTCATCATCGAGCATGGCGGAACCATCGATGGCGTAAAGCTCGTCAAACTCCTCAGGCGCAGGCTGATCGGTCAGCTCGACCTCGGACGGAGCATCGTCATCAAACTCAAGTCCACAGGCGGACCTTATGCTCAATCTCGTCGGCACAATCGGGGTGTTCGCGCAGGAACGCCTTGGCGGCCTCGCGACCGTTGCCGAGCTTATCCTCGCCATAGGCAAACCAGGAGCCCATCTTCTTGCAAATGCCGCACTCGACAGCCATGTCCAGAATCGAGCCCTCCTTAGAGATGCCCGTACCGTACATGATGTCGAACTCAGCAGAACGGAACGGAGCTGCCACCTTGTTCTT
>CALLRY010000258.1:0-8213 GCA_938014285.1 uncultured Collinsella sp.
GCTATGAAAGATTCCCGAACATCTAACAGGACAAGATGCCATCTAGGACAATAAATAGTTGGGCGCAATGCTGCAAAGAAAAGAAGAACTTACCGGCAGGGTTGAACCCGCAGGCTCATTGCCCCCTCCTCTTGCCCCCAAGAATACCGACTTCAAATAAACTTTCAAACCAGATGTCAAAAAGGTAGGGGGCCCAGAGAGTCCCCTACAACTCGGAATTCTAACGAATCAGTATTACTTTCGATGGGCCCAAAGCGGTCAAACCGGAGATGCGATTTCCATAACCATCACTATGCCAGAACAAATTTTCGCTCGGCGAATTGCCCCAGAAAAAGCCAATGTGGCTATCGTCCGCATATGGGTTGTAAGGATTGAAGAACACAATGTCCCCCTTACGAGCCAAACCACTACGTAACAACTCATCAATAGAGTTGAAATAAGTCACGTTCGCACACGTATCGATAGCGTAGCCGTACCAACGATAAGCGTTTACGCAGCCGCCCCTTCCGGGACCTCCACTCCAAGGGGAATGGCTCTGCTCGGCGGCAATGGGAGCTAAATTCCCGCCCGCCTTCATATATGCATGCGATACAAATCCACCACAATTCATGCCCGTATAACCGTCCCAACGCGGATCACCCTTTGGGTACATGCACGTTTCCTGGCTGAGATGCGTGTCGTAGCGTGTTCCACGGTAATAGCCGTCGTTTTCGTGGCTCATAAGCCAATTGACCAAGCTGGACCTATTGACCCCCAAAACAGAACCAGACGTATTCAACCATGCACCACTTGCATTGAAGTAATAGTCAACGCCATCGATTTTCAGCCACCCGTTAGCAAACATGGCACCCGAAGGCTGGAGCCAGTACTACGTACCGCCGTCATTAAGCCATCCAGTTTTCATCTTGAATGTGGAAGGGTCCATCCAATACCACGCACCGTTGACATATTGCCAACCAGACTTAAGGACACCATTGGAAGATGCGTAGTACCAAGTATTGCCACTTTCGTCAGAAGCGTCTTTCGACATAATCCAACCAGACGCCACGTTAACGACACCATTCGCATCCGCATAGAAAACCGCATCTCCAATATGAATCACACCTGGCAATGAAGACGAGTCAGTACGATCAGCGACTACAGGAGATCCATCAGATGAAGTAGGCAACGGCTCGCTCAGTGCTCCAGACGAATTCGCCCATGCCATACCATCGTTCAAGTTGATCCAGCACGAAGATGCCATTGCACCGGAATCATAAGAAAAATAGCGCTTGCTTCCTACTGCAAATTCACCAGTACGCATTGCGCCGGATACATCATCAAGGTAATACCAGGCGCTTCCGGACTTTATCCATCGCCCTCGTTGAATAGCTCCGTTTGATGCGGCGTAATACCAAGTACCATCAGCAAGTGCCCAGCCTGTTGCCATGGCACCTGAGCTCGTAAGGAAATAGGTGGACGAGCCCACTTGCACAAAGCCCGTGAGCATAATATGGCTTCCTGGATCCAGGTAATACCAAGAATTCCCTAGAAGTAACCAACCTCCATGCAGTAAGCCGTTGGAGTCAGCGTAATACCAGTTGTTGTCAATAAGTGCCCACTGGGAGGATAGCATGGCCCCTGAACTGTTAAAGATATAAGAGGTGCCATTGCATTCATTCAGCCCGGTGGCCATAGAACCGTCTGCAGGATCAAGCCAGTACCAACGACCCCCATCCGAGAGCCAGCCCTTTACCAGAGCGCCAGAGCCGGAAAAATAATGCCAGACAGAAGCATCAAGATGCCATCCGATAAGCATTGCACCAGAAGAAGAGAATCCATACGTGGCTCCCCCAATCTGCAGCATCGCATCGTGGACCATCTTGCCCTCATCATCCAGCCAATACCAGTTGCTGCCGTCTGAAAGCCAGCCTTTTACCATGGCGCCAGAACCGGAGAAATAACGCCAAGCAGAAGTGGAGCCCGTAGAATCTAGGTACCAGCCGACACGCATTGCGCCCGAAGAGGAGAAGGCATACGTCGCACCCCCGACTTGAACCAACCCATCCTGAGCCATTCGACCTTCGTCGTCGAACCAGTACCAGCTACCGTCTATATGTCTCCAAGAAGAAACAGCGATTGTTCCGTCGGACAAGCCCCAACGCCAAAAACCAGCCCCTTCTTCGGGTGATATCCACCCCTGATGCCAAATAATTTGATTCGAAACCTCGGAAGGGGTCTCATTATCCACCTGAGAGTTCTGCTCGACAGCGAAGGTCGATTCGCGCTGAGCATCAACGCCTGACTCGACAGAAGCAATAGCAACGTTAGATGCGGGACCTTCGTCAGTGTTATTCGAATCAAGGGCGTATAACATCGAGGGCGAACCCAAAAGGAGCCCCAAAGAAACAAGGCCCGAAAAGACCAGCACCCCGAATGACCATTTCTTCATAGCAGCACAGTATCCAATCACGCAGTGGCCCCGTCACCTCAGGGCAACGGGGCCTCAATCAAAACTAGCTCAGTAATGTACTAGCCAATTTGCTGGCAGTTTTTGCACTCTCGTGAAGCGCCACGCCTCTGGGCCTCCTGGATAGAGATCTGCGAATAGCCCTTTGCGTCCTTGCCAACGGTACGGCACTTATGCGTATGGTAAACATGGCTACCGCTCTTATACCAAACTAAACCATAGCCCGGAATCCACTTGCCGTCCTCGCCGACATAGTAGGAGCCAACCCAGGCATTCGTAGCCATGGCACCGGAAGACTGGAGGTAGTAGTCGCCGACCCAGGCGTCGTGGGCCATAGCGCCGGAACCGCTAAAGTAGTACCAGGCGCCGCCGACCTGACGCCAGCCGGTAACCATCGCGCCGGAATCGTCGAACCAGTACCAAACTCCACCAACGTTAGCCCAAGAGTTAGAGGCCATAGCGCCCGAACCTCCGAGCCAATACCACGTGCCGCCATTGCTGAGCCAGCCGGTTGCCATGGCGCCCGAACCGCTCGCATAGTACCAAGAGCCGCCTGCCAAGAACCAGCCAGTGGCCATTGCACCGGAGTCGCCGAACCAGTACCAGGAGCCGCCGAGGCTGCGCCAGCTGTTAGCGACCATGGCGCCCGAACCGTCGAGGTAGTACCACGTACCGCCGATGTTGAGCCAGCCAGTGGCCATCGCACCGGAAGCGTTGGCGTAGTACCACGTCCCCGAAACGTTGATTCAGCCGGTCAGCATGACACCATACTCGTCGAAATAATACCAAGTTCCACCGATATTATGCCAACCGGTCAGCAGTTCGCCACTGGAGGTCGCATAGAACCACTTTCCATAGATGGAGTCATAGAGCCAGCCGCTATGCTGCATGCGGCCATCGGCGTTGGCACCAGGGGTGTTCAGGAAGTAGTTCTTGCCGTCAATCTGAACTCGGCCGTATGCCATATCATGGCTTTCGGGGTAGAAGTAATACTTGTCCCCACCGATAGACTGCCAGCCCGACACCGCGATCCCGTCAGCGCCAAAATAGTACCAGACAGCTTCGTATTCGTTATGCCACTGGTTCGTGACCATGGCGCCAGTTTCGGGATCGAAATAGCGAAGGTTGCCGTCCTCGCACCGAACGAGTCCAGTCTTCGGACGACCGTCGGAACACCATTCCGTAATCGGTCCACCGCCTCCGCCACCGCCAGCAATATCAGCAAATGAGGGCGCCGGGGCAACCGTCATGCAGACAGCGGCAAATGCAACAACTCCCAGCACTGTTAGTCCGCGCCATCTTTCTCGAAGGTTTTTCATACGACATCCTTTCTCCGAGATTTAAGGCTCTCTTAAGTTATTTTTAAACTATCAATTCAGTATTTCAACGGGAAATCGATAAAAGGTGTCTTTGTGACTGCAATTTAAATATGAGTCGCCGAACCCCAACCGTTACGCCAAATAGCTTCTAAGGCAAACTGAGCGCATGAGCGAACCGATTTAATACAACCACCTGTAAAAATCTTGAGGCACGTTTTCGATATGACAAGAGCTGCTTGAACGAGGAGTACTTGAACCCCACCGCCCTTGCAGCTCTTGAGGATACTTTGCCGGAACTTGGCATTACTTCGCACTAAAACGAGAAGTACTCACTGTCGGAGGACAAGTTCGGCCCCAACCATGAATCGCCCGTCAAGAAGAACTCAGGCCAGCGTTGCATGAACAGTGCCTGTTCGCGCTTCCAGCGGCGCAACTTTTCCTCGTTGGCCTCTTCCCTGCCGCGCGAGGTGAACTCGTAGTGATACAGCTCGGCATAGGGCGTATAGATGGTGCGGTAGCCCGCCTCCCATACGCGCAGGCAAAAGTCTGCGTCGTTAAAGCCAACGGCGAATTCCTCGTTGTAGCCTCCGACCTGCTCAAATACGTCGCGTCGCACCATCTGACAGGCACCCGTCACGGCGCTAAAGTTGCCCGGGCGCACAGCACGAGCAAGATAGCCCTCGCGCTTTGCCGAGAAGTCTTGGTTGGCATGGGCAAGTGCGCCGCGCACACCGACCAAAATGCCAGCGTGCTGCACCAGATGGTCGGCAAAATAGAGCTTGGCGCCCACCACGCCCGCATCGGGACGCTGCAGATACCCCATCATCTCTTCGATAAAATCGGAGCTTATGACCTCGGTATCGTTGTTGAGCAGCAACAGGTAGTCGCCCCTGGCGTGCTCCACACCAAAATTGACGATCTGAGAGTAATTGAACTCGCCCGGCCAGTACACAACGCGCGCGGTGCCCTTACCTTCGGATGCTGCAGCCACGCGCTCCGGCAGGGTTTCGTAATACGCAAACGTCTCCGGGGCTTCGCTGTTGTTCTCCACCAAGACGATCTCGTAGTTGGTATACGTGGCCTTCTGAGCGATCGACGCCACACAGGCATCGAGCGTCTCAACGTGATCCTTGGTGGGAATCACGATGCTCACCAGCGGCGCAGGCTCCGGCAGCGCATAGCGCATGCGGTAGACAAACGGCGTCTCGGTCTCCTCGACCGTTCCGCAAATGCCCAGTGCGTTAAAGTGGCGCTGAAGCGCAAGGCGCCCGGCTTCAATAGCATACGGCTTGCTATCGGCAGAACCATCGGCGGTCGATCCCGGATGAACGCGCCAGTGATACAGCACGTGCGCAACATGCTCAAACCGCGCGCCCGCCGCAAGGCAGCGAAGCGTAAGGTCGTAGTCCTGGGCACCCGCAACATCTTCTGGGGACGTGCCAATGTAATCGATGAGCGCCTTCTCCACCATCAGGAAATGCGTCACACAGTTATGACTATAGAGCAGATCGGCGTTGAGCTTGGTCTTAAAGACCGGCTGACCCCACTCCCCCGTTTTCTGAAACACGTCCTCGTCGCAGAACAGGACCTGGGGGCGCTCGCCCTCGGCCGCCTTATTCAGCGCGGAAACATACTGGAATAACGCGTCCGGTTCCAGAATGTCGTCATGGTCCAAGAACGCGATGTAGTCTCCAGTCGCCTGCTGAATACCAGCGTTGGTGTTGAGCACAATGCCGCCGTTGCCAGGCAGCTCAATACGACAAACCCGCTCGTCATTGGCGGCAGCCGCAAGATTGGCCACCGCATCCCATTCGGGCGAGGCGTCCATAAGCAGCAATTCCCAGTTGCCATAGCTCTGAGCTAGCACCGAGTCCAGCAGCTCGCGCAGGTAGACCCGATCAGTTTTATAGCACGGCACCACAATACTCACGAGCGGTCTATAGGCAAAGGCCGCCGAAGCGACACGTTGGCACGCCAAATCGCCCGGCTTTGCGCGATGTTGCTCAAACCAACGTCGATAAGCTGCGTCGTCCGCACGCGCGTCCTTCATGCGGTTCCAACTGTCATCGACCATGCCGTTGTACAGGCGACCATCCATGGCGCAAAAACCGCTCTGGATCTGCCCCGCGGGGTCGATTGCAATCGCGACAAAATCACGTATATCCTGGGGCATCTCAACGCTCAAATACGTTTTATTGACGCGGCATCCGTTCTGCTGCGGCACATCGATCTGCGATTCAAACACATGCACGGTGACATCGATGGCATTCATATGCGTATCGAAAATCTGGAGCTCAGGTGCGCACTGAGGGTCTCCAGCCCAGGTAACCTCATAGCGCCACGCCGCGCCGGCGTCTGCCGGCAAATAGCGAATGGCATCGATCTCGTAGAGGCCGCAGTGTTCGCCACGCTGCGCATCGCGGATAAGCGCACACAGCGCAGGCTTTGCTTTGTAGTTAATCTTGGATTCCAGCTTGGCCACGCGGCTATCGAGGCGAATGGAGCCCAACCTTTGGCCACCGGATGCAAAAACGACATCCATCGACGAGCCGTCCAAAAACGGAAGCACCAAGACGGCGAGCTCGCGCTCGTAATCGAAAACGGAAGGGCAAAGCGCCAGCACACGGCCATGATCGACCGGGAGCACCAGCGACAGCACACAAGAACCGCTCGTCGTCGCATGGGCAAACGCTTGAGAACCCTCCCGCTCAATAAGCGCGGCGACATCCTGACCGGCAAAACGAAGCAGCACAAACAGACGGCCCTGACTGCGGCAAAGTGCCAAACGCTTGATACTCATCTACAATTCTCGCTTTCCCAGGGCGTTCGCTGCCATGCGTTTGCAGGCACCCAGGCGCCCAAACCTCAAGACGTCGTAATCGAACATGAGCTTTTTGCACCCACGGGCATTGGAGGCCTTGCTGGTAAGCGCCGCACGCACCATAGCAGCAACAGAAGGAGCGCATTGTGCGAGCGCAGCATCGCTGCCCACGGCAGAACCGGCAAGTGCCGTGGCAACGGCAGCAAACACCTTGCCGCAGTCCGAACCCAGCAACCTGAGCGCATCGTACAGCACCAGGTCGCAGAGGAAGTACGCCAGGTCATTGGCATGCTGAGCATCGAGACCGTCGCGCTGCCAGTCAGCCAGCACCGCGGAGTAAATCTTCACGTGCTCCAGCAGACGTGTCTCGTCGTCGTAGCGCATGGTGTCCATGAGCGAACCCTTGCGCGCCACGCGGTAGTCGTACAGCTTGTTCGAGATAAGCGCGGTCTTGTGCGAACGACCGTACACGGCAAAATCGAAGACCTGGTCCTCGCCGTACTTAACGGTTTCGTCGAACACGATCCCGTTGCCCAGCAAAAACTCACGCTTGCAAGCGGTGCGCCATGCAAAGGGGCGAGATGCTTCCTTAAACAGCAAGTCAGAGTTATAGCCTTCAAACGACACATCGCGCGGGCTCAGCACATAGTTAAGCCACGGATACCCCGCCTCCAGCGGATACGGGTTCGCGCCAAAGGTCAAAACGTCGCAGTCCTCGCGCTCAAAGGCATCGACGATCACGCGGCATGCATCGGGCGTAAATCGGTCGTCGGAATCCAAAAACGCAACGATAGGCGCCGTGGACGCGGCGATGCGCGCACTCGACAGGCCGCCGTTCTCCTTATCGACCAGCGTAAAGCGCGCGTCCTTTTCGCAATAGGCAGCCGCAATATCGCGCGAGCCGTCCGGCGAGCCATCGTTGACCAGCACGCCTTCCCAATCGGGCATGTCCTGCGCAAGCAGGGAGTCCAGGCACCAGGCCAGGCACTCCTCCACTTTATAGATGGGAACGACAACGGAAATCTTGTGGGTAGCCATAGTCACTCGCTCCTACTGTGCGGCCGGAACGTCATCGGGGTGCGGGTTGTCGCCGTAGGTGCACTGATACGTCAGCACACGCCAGACCAGCGGCAGGCCGCCAATCTTAAAGTAATGCTTAAACGTATTGAGCTTGCCCGGCTTCTTAAAGTCAAAGCGCGAATCGATATAGGCGCGGGGCGACTTGACCATCAGGCGCAAGTCGGTCTCGCCACGCGGATCAAACAGCGACAGATCAAAGCGACCGGCATCCCAGTCGGCCTTGAGCTCGGGCGAGGCCTTCTGCCAAAACTGCTCGCGCAGTTCATCGACCAGGCGCTCATCGTTCCAACGGTACGTATCGACCTTCATGCGCATTAAAATACCCTGAAGCTGAGCCTTAAGCTCGGGGCGTTCATCCAAAAAGCGCTGCATCTCGGCGTATTCGTCGCACACGCAAAATACCTTGTTGGGCGAATTAACGGAGCTCTTCTCGTTGTCTTGGCGATAGCACAAAATGGGGTCCGCGATAAACGCAGCACGCTCGGCGCATGCCCAGACCTTAAAGTTAAAACCCGCATCCTGATACGAGGCACCCGGCGTGGGA
>CALLRY010000259.1:0-8576 GCA_938014285.1 uncultured Collinsella sp.
GTCGATGCCGCCGTCTCGGGCGCTCGCAAGAAGCCGCGCGCTGTCGATATGGTGCCCGAAGAGCCCGACGCGATGGCGCCGGACGAGGAATACCAGCTCACGCCGGCGGGTCGTCGCGAGCGCATTGGGCAGATTGTTCGCTTGGTCAAAAAGTACCGTGTGTGGGATAACCTCACGCCGGTTCGCTTGCGCCGCCTGCTCGAGGAGCTCGGCCCCATGTTCGTCAAGATGGGGCAGATTCTGGCCAGCCGGTCCGAGATTCTGCCGCAACGCTTTTGCGACGAGCTGCGTCGTCTGCGCTCCGACGTGGAGCCGGTGCCGTACGAGGTAGTGCTTCGCTGTCTGGAGGAAGAATACGGCCTGCGCCTGGGGGAGATGTTCGATGCGATCGATCCCAATCCGCTTGGTAGCGCATCGCTCGCGCAGGTGCACCGCGCTCGTCTGGTGACGGGCGAGGACGTGGCCGTTAAGGTGCAGCGCCCCGGCGCGCAACAGGTCATGGCGCAGGACATCGACATCATCCGTTCGGTGGTGCGCATCGTTTCCAAGTTCGTCAACACCGATCAGTTTGTTGACCTGCACGGTGTGGTCGAAGAGCTGTGGACCTCATTTCGCGAGGAGACCAACTTTTTGGCCGAGGCCAAAAACCTCAACGATTTCTATGACTTCCACAAAAGCGTGCACGGCGTTTCGTGTCCCAAATCCTACCTGGACCTTTGCACCGAACACGTCGTGGTCATGGACTACATCGACGGCATCTCCATTGCCGATCCCGAGCGCCTGGCGGCCGAGGGCTATGACCTGGAAAAGATCGGCTCGGCGATCGTCGAGGACTATTCGACGCAGGTGCTCGACGACGGCTTTTTCCATGCCGACCCGCATGCGGGAAACATCATCCTCAAGGACGGCATTGTCTACTTTATTGACCTGGGCATGGTCGGGCGCATGTCGAGCCACGACCGCGGTATCGTCAAGGACATGATTTTCGCCGTGGCCGAGGGCGACGTGCCCAAGCTCAAGGATTCGCTCATGCGCTTTGCCGTGACGCGCGGCGACTCGGCCGAGCTCGACCATTCGGCCTTTTTGTCCGATTTGGACTTTATCGTTGCCGACTTTGCGGGCCTCGATCTTAAGGACCTGGATATCGGCGAGTTTTTGACCTCGCTGCTAAATTTGGCGCGCAAAAACGACGTTGAGCTGCCGAGTGTGGTGACGATGTTCGCCCGCGGCATGGTGACGCTCGAGGGCCTGCTGACCGAGTACATGCCCAACGTCAACATGATCCAGATTATCCAGGCGCACATCAAAAACGAGAAGAGCGCCTATGCGCGCGTCCGCGAAATGGGGCGCGATCTTGCCGCGAGCAGCTATCGCGCGGCAAAAGGCTCGCTCGAGGCGGCCGAGTATCTGGGCTTGGCGTCGCGCATGCTCACGCGCGGCCAGCTTAAGGTGAACACGCAGATCATGAGCAGCGATAAGGCGCTGCGACAGCTGGGTGGAATTATCGACCGCATGTCGATGGCAATTGTGATCGCCGGTCTATTTATCGGCTCATCGGTGGTGTACTACGCACGCATCGAGCCGGTTGTGTTCGGTATCCCGGTCATTGGCTTTATGGGCTACGTGAGCGCGCTGGTGCTGGCGCTGATGCTGGGTCGCGAGATCTGGCGCAACAGTCACGGCGGCAAGCGGTAATGACCCCTGGGGGACGGAGGAAAACGGATCATTTTGCTCAGCGATCCATCCACGCCCTAATCTATCGCAAACCATAGCTTTTACCTTGGGCTTCGCCTGTGTGCGGGGCCCTTTTGCGTGCTACCATACTGACAGTAATAATCGATGGCCTAGATGGTGGTGCGGAGACGCACGAACGCGCGGTTTTCCTGCGCGTTTGGGAGAATCGGGGTGCAAGTCCCCGGCTGTACCAGTAACCGTAATTCCTCTTGGCCCGGGATGTTCGCATCGCAGATCGGACGGCGCGCCCGGGTCGGTAAGGTTAAGTCGGATCGCCTCCCATCTTGTACGTGACCGCGGCGCATGCCGCCGGTACGCGTTGGGCTCTGGAGGGAAGGGGGACCCCGATGGGGGTACTCAAGCGCAATATGCGCGATGACGTGGGGCAGTCTCAAGGCAACGCTCCAAGTACAGACAGTAGGAGACAAATGGATATGTTTGAGGACGAGCGCCAGCGCGTCTCGCATCGCCGTGGCGCAATTTCGCGCGGCGTAGCCAAGCGCGGCCTGGTGGCATTCCTGGCCTTCGCGATGGCCTTTAGCACCACGCCGTCTCAGCTGTGGGCCGAGGGCGCCGAGGGCATTGCCGAGGCTGTGGCTCAGGCTGCGACACCGGGCGAGGACGCAGCGCTTGCGGGCGGTACCGCTGAGCAGAGCGGCGCCGAGGTTTCGGATTCCGGGAGCGCGCCTGCAGCTAGTGCCGCCACAACAGAGGCAGCAACTGGCGACGAAGGCTCGGCGACGGGGGAGAGCCCTGCTGCGAGCGAGCAGTCTTCGACGGCATCCGCTGGCCAAGCAGGATCTGCCGCCGCGGCTGCCGTCCAGACAGAGAACCCGACAGAAACTGGCGATGTCGCCAAGAAGCAAATCGAGGTCTCGTTCTCGATTATCGGCACCGATGCCGACGGCAAGGCTCAGACCTGGGTGGCGCCTACGCAGCTCAAGCTCGACGAGGGCGCGACGGCTGCGGATGCCTTCATTAAGCTACAGGAGAAGACGGGCTTCAAGGCGGATTACGATCCGAACACGGCATACGGTTTCTACCTCAAAAGCATCACATCCCCGAGCGATGGCCGCACGCTTGCCTACGATCCGGCGACTTATGCCTTCTGGCAGCTGTTCGTCGACGGCGCGTCTTCCTCGGTTGGCGCGAGCAGCGTCAAGCTCACCCAGGGGCAGAAGATTGAGTTTGCCTATACGGCTGGTAGCTCGTCCCCTGTCGTTAAGGACCAGGTTGCCGCAAATGTGACCGTCATTGGTCGCGATGCCCAGGGCAAGACTCAGACTTGGGTCGATAACGCGCAGTATGTGGTGACGTCCGGCTCGAGCGCACTTGACCTTACGAAGGTCGCGCTCGAGGCGAATGGCATCGACGCCGTTGCTGCGGGCTCCTTCATTCTGAGCCTTAAGTACAACGGCGTTGAGCTGGGTACGCCGCTCGATTATTCGACCTATTGGCAGCTGTTTGTCAACGGCAAGTCGAGTGACTATACGGCGGACAATGTCACCATCCATGCCGGCGATACCGTCACGTGGTTCTACGGTGGCTGGGGCGACCAGTTGCCCTCTGATTCCGTTCATGCTTCCGTTCAGGTGCTTGGCAAGGACAAGGACGGCAAACAGCAGGTGTGGGCCTCGACGGGCCAGACGAGTCTCAAGGCGGGCTCTACTGCCAAGGATCTCCTTGAGCAGACCGGCCTTACTCTCGATGCTGGCGAATCGTCTTGGGGCTGGTTCCTCAACGGCATTACTTCGCCGTTCGACAGTAAGTCCTATGGCTGGGATGCTGTGACCAAGAGCTATTGGCAATTCTACGTAAATGGCAAGTTCGCCGACGTTGGCGCCGGTGCCTACAAGCTCCAGGAGGGTGACGCCGTCACCTTTATGTATGGTGCTGACGCCGATGCCCTTCCTGGCCAGGTTCTTGGGTCTGTCGATGTTGTCGGTCCCGATGTCAACGGCAACAATACTCGCTGGGGCTCGGCAAGCAATGTTTCTTTGCCCGAAGGCTCTACTGCCCAGAACCTTATTGAGACGGTCCTGAAGGCCAAGGGCGTTACGTACAACGGCTCCCAGAGTGGTGAGTACTGGTTCCTGAATTCCATTACTTCGCCGTTCGATCACAAGCCGTATGGTTGGGATGCTGCGACCAATAAATATTGGCATCTGTATATCAACGGAGAGCCCTCCTTACTCTGTGCCAATCAGATTACGCTCAAGAGCGGCGATAAGGTCACGCTTGCCTATACCACCGATAATTCGCCCATGCCCGATCCCGACAAGATTGTCGTGGATCCGAGCGCGACGACTCCTGATTGGGATGCCGAGTGGGCCGGCTACGGCAACAGTGGCAACGGTTCGACCGTAACGGATGCCAAGACGCCTGCGCAGGCCGCTGGTCTTAAGTGGGCCTTCGATTGGAAGGCCGAGTCTGGTCAGCAGTATGTCAACTGCAGCGAGCCTGTCATTGCTAACGGCTTTGTGTACATCGCGACCGAGAACGAGCTCATTAAGATCGATTCGTCCACGGGCAAAAAGGTTGCCTCTGCGCCGCTTGCCTCCAAGGTGAGCTATACCTCTCGTCCGATCTATACCAATGGCCTTATCATCGTTCCGCTCAACGGCGGTGCGGTCCAGGCGATTACTGCAGACAAGCTGATCTGCAAGTGGCTGACGCCTGGTTTGACGGACTTGACGCAGAGCTCCTGCACCGTCGTTTCGGACGGCGAGTACGTCTATGTAGGCTCGGTCGATATTTCGTATGACGAGAATTACAACGCGACCTACGGCAACGGCTCCTTTGCGCGCATTAAGATTGCCACGGGCGAAGTTTCTTGGCAGAACATCGACCCTGCCGAGGGCTATTACTGGACTGGTGCGGCTTTGACGGATAAGTATGCCATCGTTCCTACGAGCGCGGGTACGCTTAAGTGCATTGATAAGACGACGGGCGATGTCGTTTCGACCATGAAGCTCGGCGCTGTCGCAAATGCCGATTGCATTGCCGATCCGTCCAATGGTTCGACCTTCTATCAGATGACGCACGACGGAAAGCTCCATGTGATTTCGCTTTCGGCGAAGGGCGTGCTGAGTGAACAGAAGACGGTTGATCTGGGCCTTACGAATAATCTGAGCGCCCCTGCGGTGTCTGGTGACAATCTGATTGTCGGCGGACAGACGGCTACTGGCTCTGCTCTGGTTCTCTATAACCTGAAGACGGGTAAGGCCACGATGGTCGCTGCTGCCGACGGCAAGGCGCTGCCGGCTGGCCTCAACGGTATTGCCGCTACTCCGCTGGTGAGTGTTCAGGGCGGCAAGACCTATGTGTACTTCACCGTTAACAGCGCGGATAGCAAGGATTACGTCAACTACTCTGCTGGTGGTGGCGTGTATCGCTATACGCTCGGCGATGCAGAGGCGACGCAGATTTATGATGCGGCTGGCCATTACCAGTACTGTGACTCTCCGGTCATTGCCGATGCATCTGGCAATCTCTACTACATTAATGATTCGGGCACGCTGTTTAAACTTGGAGCTGTCGAGTCTTGGACGGTTGCCTTTAACTCCAACGGCGGGTCTGCTTGCGACACTAAGTTTGTTGCTACGGCCGATGGCAAGCTGGTCAAGCCGGCCGATCCGACGCGCGATGGCTACACTTTCGGCGGTTGGTATACCGATGAGGCTTGCACGCAGGCGTATGACTTTAGCACGCCGGTGACGGCCGATCTGACGCTGTATGCCAAGTGGACCAAGAATGCCGTTAACCCTGGCGGTAATGGCGGCGCTGGTTCGAATGGCGGCACTGTCGCCCCGGGTCATAAGCCGACGACCAAGACGACGGTGTCGACCAAGACCGAGACCAAGGACAACAAGTCCGACAAGAAGGACTCCGATAAGTCCGATAAGAAGGACGAGAAGAAGTCTGACAAGAAGTCTGACAAGAAGGACAGCAAGTCCGACAAGAAGTCCGATTCCAAGTCCGATACGGGTGCTGCTTCCACGACCACTGCTAAGAAGTCCTCTAGTGCTTCCGAGCAGGAGACTGGCACCAACCCGCTCGCCATTGTTGGCGTTGCCGCCGGCGTCATCGGACTCGCCATCGTCGGCGTGTTCGTGTTCACCAAACGTCGGTAGGTGAGGGCTGTGTCCAATAAATCCAAGGACGCTGACCCCAAGCAACCAGATTCCTCGTTCATTCAGCTCGACGATGCAAAGCAACAGGGCGCCGCTTCGGCGGCGTCCGCCCCTCGACGGAAGGCGCTTACTGGCGTCCTGACCGCCGCGTGCACCATTCTGATCGTCGTCTCGCTGGGCTTCGTCCATCCTTCCGAGAGCGGCGCCTGGTCCATTGACTGGATCGTTCAGATCGTGACGGGGGAGAGCGTCGTCGCCAAGGACACCAAGGGGTCTGGCTCGTCTGCCGCTTCGGGCGAGGCTAGTTCCAAGGATTCCAAATCTTCGAATGATGCAAAAGACGAGCCCAAGGGCTCGAACGACGCCAAGGACGATTCCGAGTCTTCAAACAAGGAATCGGACAAAAACTCGGATAGCAAGAAGTCCGAGGACCGGGGCGGCAAGAAGTCTGGCGATAAATCCGCTGCCCAAAATACGGGAGCCGGTGATACTTCCAATGCGTTTGGCGGTGCTTCTTCGGGCGGTGGCCAGTCGTCTGATGGAGCCTCATCCTCTAATGGTGGAAACGCCTCTTCGGGCAGCCAAAGCGGCTCACAGGAGTCCAACTACGTTACGGTGACGGTTTCGGTCACATCGAGCGCTGTGGGCAATCCTGTGTCCTCTGGCGGCACCTTTACCTTTAACGAAGGCGCTACCGTTTACGATGCCCTGTGCGCGCTAGGCCTTTCTGTCAACGCACACGGCTCGTCGTACGGCACGTATGTTTCCGCGATTGGTGGTTTGGCCGAAAAACAGTACGGCGGCACGAGCGGCTGGATGTACTCCGTAAACGGCACAACGCCCATGACGGCCTGCAGCAACTACGTTCTCTCCAACGGCGACAACGTGGTCTGGTATTACGTAACAGGCTAGAGGCCTTGACATATCGCACCATACGGGCGGTTCGGACAAACATCCGGGCCGCCCGTTTTTCGTGCGAATGGGACTGGGCCACCGGGTCTCTCGGTAAACAAAAAACCGGTTGGAATGGGAATTCCAACCGGTTATACATTCAAGCAAATAGTGAATCGACTACGACCGTGCGCCCTCGAGGAAGAAGCGGCGGCTGAAGTAGTTGTACCAGGTGACGAGGAACGTGGCGATGGCCTTCATGGCCTGGTAGCCGATGCTCAAAAACGTGACGCCCACAAACATGTACAGGTCGTTGAGGCCCAGGCCGATCACCGACAGGATGGTGAAGATCGTGAACTCACGCTTGCGGCTCATGCCTTCGCGGTGGTCGAACACGTACTTCATGCTGAGCCAGTAGTTGACCACGACGGACGTGATAAACGAAACCGTGGTGCTCATCAAAAAGTCGAGGTGGAACAGCTCGACGAGCGCAATGAGCATGCCCCAGTCGATGCCAAAGGAGATAAGACCCACGACAGCAAATTTGAGGAACTGCTTGGTATGAGGTTGTGCCAGCGCCTTGCGCACGTAATCACATCCAATGCGTTGATGAATCGAGCAGAGGATACTTTAGAGCTTTTACAAGGGAAACGTAAGGTCTTTGCCAATAACTATATGAACTCGCCAAATTTTCAAGAGCTAATCCGCAAACGTTGAAAATTTGCCCGTAAACGAGCGACACCCACGGACGATACTGCGCTGAGTGCGCGTCGTCCGTGGGCGCCGTAATGCTGCAGGGGTTTCGAGCTATTTTGTCTCGTCGCCCTCCAGGAAGATCTTTCGGGTCACAAAGTTGTAGACCATGACAAGCGCGGTGGCACAGATCTTGGCGATATTGGCCTCGAGTCCCAGGCCGGCGTTGAGCGCCAGCACGATGCCATCGTTGAGCACCAAACCGATCACGGACAGCACGACAAAGATGATGAACTCGCGGCGGCGGCTCATGCCTTCCTTGTGCGCAAACACGTATTTCATGCTTGCGAGGTAGTTAAAGATGAGTGAGATGATAAAGCCGCTGGTGTTGGCGATTAGGATGTTGAGGCCCAGACCGTAGTGGAGCAGATTCATAATGCCAAAGTCGATAACCGTGGCAATGACACCGACGACGCCAAATTTCATAATCTGCGCAAGGAGCTTTTGCATGGTACCTGCCTTAAGCTGGCGCCGAAGCGCCGCGGGGATGACAAACTTAGCAAGTTTAGCCAATCCCCGCGGGTGGTGCTAGGCGCGCTCCTCGATAGCACCGTTTCTATATGCATCGAGCAGCTGGCGCAGGTCCTGGATCTGGCTGCGAATCTTGGCGCCAGTATCGGTGTCGCTCACCATGCGGCGACGGTCTGCTTGGTCAAAACGGTTGGTCTCGCTTTCGATGTCCACGTTGCGTGTGAGTGCCTCGGCAACCGTCGTAAAGGCCCGGTGCGACTTGAGGCGGCAGCCGCGCGAGCTCGAGATGAGCGTATAGCCGGCGATGCCCGTCTTGGGATGGTAAGCGCGGCAGAAGCCGCCATCGATGACCAGCAGCTTGCCCTCGGCGCGGATGGGCTGCTCGCCCTTGGTGGTTTTAACGGGCGTGTGGCCGTTGATGATGTGACCGGTCGGTGAACATGCCATGGGCGCGACGCCAAACTCGCGCATGATGTCATCGCAGACCGAGGGCGACTTGGTAAGCGTAAAGTACGGGTCCATCGGCTCGACCCAGGTGCTCTTATCGGCGATATAGGCGCGCTCAAAGGTACGCACCAGGCGTCCGCTGGCGGG
>CALLRY010000260.1:0-1463 GCA_938014285.1 uncultured Collinsella sp.
CGCTCTCCCCTGCCTGCGGCGCGGCGGCCAGCGCCATGTCGAGCGCGCGCTGCACGCCGTAGCAGGTGCCGGCATGGGCTGCGATCTCGATGGTGGGCGCGCCGCCCTGGTCGGACGCGGTCGCGGTGGTGCCCATAACGTTCTCGTCCATGGCTAGAACCTGCCCGGATGCTCGGCGCACAGCTCGTCTCGCATGGCGTAGACGCGGTTCATGGCCTCGGACTCAAACCAGGCCAGACGCTCCGTGCGCTTAAGCCCGGCTGGCGCGTCGGAAAGCGAGATGGCCTTGCCGGCGCGGATCCAGCACTTCTTGGGGCGCATGATCTTTTTGCCCGCAGGCGTGATGTCGGACCAGCCACAGATGGCGAGCGGGTTCACGGGTGCCTTGCCCATCTGGGCGATGAGCGCAAAGCCGCCGTGGACCTCGGGTTTGATCTCGCGCGAGCGGATGCGCGTGCCCTCGGGGAAGATCAGGACGTCCTCGCCGCGCTGCAGCGCATGCTGGGCGGCACGCAGGCACTTCATATCGGCAGTACCACGCTCCACGGGGATGCCACCAACGCGGCTAAAGGCCCAGCGTACGATCTTGCTCTTGGCAAACTCGGACTTAAAAATGGGGCGAATGCGGCGGCCGCCAAAGAACAGCGCCGTCTCTACAGCCAAAAGCTCGGCCATCGAGGTGTGGTTGCAGATGACCACGCTGCCGCGGCCTTCCTGGCGCTCAAACAGCAGATCGGCGTCCTCTACCTTCCAACGCCACATGAGCTTGGAGAAGGCCCAAAGGATTGCCATGACCACGAAGACGGTGCCGCGGATGAGCACGGGGAACTCGGCATAAGGGGCGTTGTAGTAATCCTCGGGCGTCTGCTTAAACAGGCGCATGGGCTACCTCCTTTGGTTGATGAGGTCCTCGATAATGTGGACGACCTCGTCTATGGTGTGTGCGGTGGAGTCGACGTGCACGGCGTCCTCGGCGGGCACGAGCGGCGCCACCTCGCGGCTGCTGTCGAGCTTGTCGCGCTGCTTGAGGGCATCGAGGGTCTCGTCGACTTCGGCCTCGAGCTGCTCGCTGGTGAGCGGCTGGGCGTCGTTTTGGTGGCGCTGCAGCACGCGGCGACGGGCGCGCTCGCGCGGGTCGGCGGTCAGGAACACCTTGACCTGCGCGTTGGGGAACACGACGGTTCCGATGTCGCGACCCTCGGCCACGATGTCGCGATCCTCGGCGGCGCGGCGCTGATGGACGAGCATGGCCGCGCGCACGCCCGGGTAGGCCGAGACCTTGGACACGTTGGCGTCGACCTGCGGGGTGCGGATGGCAGCCGAGGCGTCCTGGCCATCAATGGTCAGACGTGTGTCCTCGCCGGTGCCGTTGGTAAAGCGGATTTCGATCTGCTCGGCGAGGGCGTCGATGGCAGCCTCGTCGTCCAGGTCGATGCCGCGGTCGAGCGCGGCGAAGGTGACGG
>CALLRY010000261.1:0-15477 GCA_938014285.1 uncultured Collinsella sp.
GCCCGTAGGCGCGCGAGCCTCCAAAGCCCCGTCGCTCGGCAACACGTGCACCAGTTGCGACGCGCTGCAAGGCAGCCGCTATCTGTTCGAGGAGCCCTCGTCCCCGTTTGCCCTCACTGCCATCAACAAGCTGCCGGCACTGGAGTTTATACGCGTCGAAGTTGCCGGCGTCTTTGGCGTCCCGGCCACGCGTACCGACTTTGACCAGGCGCTCTTTACCTGGGCACGCGACCATCACGCCGAGTTCCACAAGCAGCTCGGTGAGGGGATTTATTTGTAGGGACGGAGAGGCCTTCACAGTCAGCTCCTCCGCATCACCTATCCCTCGTCGCCGGCGTCGTACACGATATCGAGGCCACAAACGGGGCATTTCTCCGGATACACCGGCATATGAACGCCTGTCTGTTTTCTCACTTCGTCGCTGAACCTGTCGCGCGCATCGATGAACCGAATGTCGAGACACGGTATTTGCGAGCCGCAGCAAGGGCAGGTGACGACAAACGACCCGCAATCAACCTCTACGCTCGGAAACATATTGTTGTCTATAAGGGCACACGGCAGTTTTCCGTACTTCCCCATCGCAATATCGCCTCGCCAGCTCATACACGCTCCCCTCTCGCTATACAAAACAGGAAGAGCATGCACCGGCGGGCGTGCGCGAGATTGCATCGCCACGCGATCCGATCAAACAACATGATCGTCAAAGAATGCCAAAGCCAAATACGCTAATACGGCAGAAGCCCCGCCTTTTCACGCTTCTTTTCCGAGCGATCGAACTCAATGCGATGGGCCTCAAGAAACACCGTATTGGGTCGCCACTGACGCTCATTCGGCTGCCTTAGCGTCGCGCCCGCAAAGGAAGCGTAGCCGGTCTTATCCAGCAGGTACGATCCGCACAGCCGATATTCGCCGCAAACAGGCTCAAACGAAATCAGATGAGCATCGAATAAAGCATGTAAGTCGCGCCGAAGCAGAATGCCGTTGCTGGCAACCTGCGATTTGGGTCCCGAGTAATTCTCGATATGTGCAGCCTCCAGAGCTTCGCTGACGCCGCAGTCCGACACCGCGCAACGGCCATCATAGGCGGCAACGAGCTGCTTGCGGAACCATTGCTGCCCCAATCGCTCGCGCCTTAACGCATAGCGGACCTTTTCGTCGTCGGTCGTACCCTGTCCGGCAAACTCAATATCGACGGGCATGTGCTTCAGATAGCTCATGTCGGGCGCAAAACGGGGGTCCGGTCCACCTTTATGAACAGGACCGTGCAGAACAAACCATCCGTTTTCGGGCTCGAACCGTTCAACAAACGCAAGGCCGAGCACCTTGTAGCCCACCTCGGTTGCAAATATGACTCCGACTGGAACGCCACATTCCATGCAGTTGAGCATTTTACGGTTGTAATTCTGGTCTCGAGAACCAACGGCGCCTGGCGCTTGGACCGAATACTTAATGACCCACGTACCATCGTCCAAATAGAGCGGAGGTACATCGGTGTAGAAGCTCTTTTTAGAGTTATGGACCGAAAGCGCAAAGATCTTATTGGGATCTTGCTTCACCCGATCCTGGCCCGGCCAGAAGATCCCTGAATCCCGCGTTACGGGAAAGAAGTCCGAGCCAATTCTCAAACGATACTGATACTGAGGGCTATCTTCCTTGGTGTGGTGCGGAAGGCTGGTCCAAACGCCGCCGCGCTGTTCCTCACCCAGAAACCACTCCCATGCCTCAACGTATTCGGAAGGCACGAGACTGCAGGCGCGGTCATAGCTTGGTCCATCCATCAACGGAACAGCAAGGTCAATGTCGTTCATCGCCAGCACCTACAACCATACGAACGCGAGTCATGCCACTCAATAATATGGCCGAGAGTCAATTATTACGAGATCTCATTCCGCGATCGGCACATCGTTGATGCTCTCGGTTTGCCGCTGGCGCGTTTGTACCCCGCTGCCCCACTTCCCTGTATACTGATGTAGCACGTGTTTCATCCGGGCTTGTTGGGCCGGATTGTTCATGGGAGGTTCTTGTGGCTGTTTCGAATCCGCCTAAGGGAAGCGTTTCTTCTTCGTCCATCAAGCCGGTTACGCGCAAGGCCGTGCGTTGCCAGCGCGAGGTCGCTTGGCTTGTCACGCAGGCAGCGGGCAGGCTTGTGGCGACCACTCAGGACGTCAATGCGCCTACGCCGAGCTTTGTGCTGGCAGTGGCGCTGGATCGAGTACGCCAGCTGGAACTCGCCGCACAAGAAGACGGCAACCATCTTGGCTACCAGGACGCTATGGCGCCCGACCTGCAAACGTTCTGCCACATGGCCAAGTTGCCCGCCGCGCCCAATGCGCTTTCGGACGCAGGCTACATGTTTACGCTTTCGGGCGCGGACCTTATCCGCGACATCTATGCATACTGCAGCGAGCTCGCCGAGCGCCACGTCTTTGGCACGGCCGAAGTCAAACCGGGAAATGTCATCAAGCTGATTCTTAGGCTGTTCTTGATGGACGGGTTCGGGGCCATGCCGGCGTAAGCCGAGTCTTTAGCATCACCGTCGACTGGGCAACAACCGCTTTACCTTAATGGACGCCAATCGAGGGTCGATTATTGGGTCGCCTCGTCCACTAACGCATCTATCCCACGCGCTCCGACAGTCGATACTTGCGGTTGCGGCTCGTCGCCGGCGCCGTGGGCTCAAGCTCGCCTTGAGCAATGAGCGCGTTGACGCGCGACCTAACCTGGGAAATTGTGAGCCCTGTGTGCTCTGCCAACTCGCGCGTCCCCAGCTCGCCGTAGTGTTTGAGTGCCGTCACAATTAAGCCCCCGCCATGATCGACCGGCTCGATCTTTGAACGGTCAAGTACGACCTTGAACCGATCGAATCCCGGGCGGAACAGGGGATCGGCCAGACCATACGCGCGCATGGCATCGATCATCATCGGGATGCCCGAGCCATTGCCCTCAACCGGCGAACCTGCGCCATCCGGCAGCGGAACAATCGACATGAGCTTCACAAGCGTCGCGTTACGGCATCGGGAGCTGCCGTCAAACAAGCTCTCGCGAGTCATTCCCCCGTAAAGGCCGCCAGGATTCGTCACCTCGACACGATCGTCAAAGACGTCGACGGCAATCGATTGTCCACAGAACCGATCCCCGTATTCTCGATGGATTACGGCGTTGGTGATTGCCTCGCGCAGAACCTCCTCGGGAATCTCAAGCGAGTCGACACGCGAGACGCCTTGGACGGTCGAGGTTCGCCGCAAATTCTCGGCGACGGCTGCGACGGCATCCGAGATCATCTCGCCCAACGTTCCCTCACAGATTGTGCGGTCCATGAATCTCAGCGACCCCGCCATGCCCTTCTGAGTTCCCGCATGGACAGCCACGTCAATGAAGAGCTTGGGATAGAACTGCTGAGGGTAGGTGCCCACAACTAGGAGTCCAGCCTTGGTGACATTGCCCTGGGAATCAAGGATATTTAGGCGCTCCAGCTTCGTTTGTTTGTCCGGCGCGCCGCGCATTGCCCGGGGCGTCAACGAGAAAGCCCGATCTATCGTACGGTCGACCAGCGTCTCGTCGAGATCGTCCGCGCCCGCACCCGCCACCGCGTCGCGATCGCTCGGAGTCGCTCGACCGTATGACGCCAATGCGAGCACCTCGGTCGATGAAAGCGGCACATCTTTGTCATCGATGCGCTTGTAGCTGCCGCCCTGGGCGCCCCGCTCTATGACATAGCAGGGCTTGCTCGACGGATCGAGCTCCTCAATCGTAATGACGAGAACGATGACGCCCTGAAGCTCCACTCGCTCGATCGTGTATTTGGGCGGATTGGCCAGCTTTCCTCGACCGCCCGCATCACCCATGCCTGACACAAATTGGTTGAGCACTTTCTCGGTCTCGAAGTTCTCAACCGGGACAAAACCTGCGCGCTCACTCACTCCGAGCACGATGGTTCCGCCGGCAGTGTTCGCGAATGCGCTCACCGTTTCCCACACGTCGCGGGAAAGCGTCGTGGCGCTCTCCTTCACTTCGACGTTAAGATCATCCGAGCCCATACGCCTTAAAGACTCAAGCAGACCGGTCAGCTCGTTTTCGTTCATCTGCACGTCCTTTCGCTCGGTCCCGCGGAGAATGCCGCGGATAGATTTCCCTCGTCTCTCAGTTATCTCTCGTAATTATCTCTCATTTATCTCTCTATCTCTCGGCTTAGAGATAAGAGATAGATAGAGATGGAATGTCTACCATTTGCTTCATTTATACATATTTTTGCTGGTAGAACAATCGGTATTGAGACAATACCATGATTACCTGTCTCTTTGCTGCTCAGTTATCTCTCATATTTTTCTCTCATCTTCCTGTCATCTCTCATATTAGAGACGAATGAGAGACGAGAGATACGCGAGTGATGGACGAGCGAGGATTTTCGGACGGTCGGATATCGAGAGTGTCCAATTTTCCACGCTCGTGCGGCGGGCACGCGGGACCTATGCCCAATCCGCTGGCATCGTCGTCAGTTCGCCGCAGAGTCGCGGCCCCATATGGGTATACTCTCGAGGATTCGACTCGATTCGCCCCCGCTGGGGCGTCAAAGGAGACTGCATATGCCCACCACCTCAACCGACCCGCGCGCCGCTGCCGCCGCGCTGCTGGTACCCGGCACCACCTGCCACGGTTTTGCCATCGAGCGTTGCGAGACCGTGCCCGAACTCGATTCGGACGCCTACGTGCTGCGCCACACTGTCTCGGGTGCTCGCCTGCTGTACCTGGCGTGCGACGACGAAAACAAGGCCTTTGCCATTGGCTTTAAAACGCCGCCGGCCGATTCCACCGGCGTGTTCCATATTCTTGAGCACTCGGTCCTGTGCGGATCGGCCAAGTTTCCCGTCAAGGAGCCGTTTGTCGACCTGATCAAGAGTTCCATGCAGACGTTCCTCAACGCCATGACCTACCCCGACAAGACCATCTACCCCGTTGCCACCACCAACGAGCAGGATCTGTACAACCTGATGGACGTGTATCTGGACGCGGTGTTCAACCCGGCCATCTATACCAAGCCCACCATTTTTGAGCAGGAGGGCTGGCACTACGAGCTGGACCTGCCGGAGAGCGTCGAGGGCGAGGGCGACGGCGGCTCCGCGAGCCTGCGCGAGGGCACGCTGCGCTATAACGGCGTGGTGTTCAACGAGATGAAAGGTGCGCTGTCCGACCCCATGAGTGTGCTGGACGATGCCGTCAACGCCGCGCTCTATCCCGACACCGCCTATGCACACGAGAGCGGTGGCGACCCGCGCGCGATTCCCGCGCTCACCTACGAGCAGTTCCTGGACACGCACGCGCGCCACTACAATCCTTCCAACTCTTATATAACGCTCTACGGCGACCTAGATGTGGACCGCACACTGGCCTTTTTGGACGAGCGTTATCTGTCGCAGCCGAGTGCCGCGAGCCGCCGCATGGACGCTGCCGTCGCCGCCGGCGAGGACCCGTCCACGCTGGCGCCCAATCCGCTGGGCGTGCAGGCACCCGTGACCTGCGAGTACAAGCGCGTCGAGATGGCCACTACACCCGAGAACGCCCTGGTGGGCCTGGGCCTGGTGCTGGGCAGCGCGCTCGACCGCAAACGCACGATCGCGGCGGATATCCTGTTTGAGGCACTGCTGGGCTCCAACGAAGCGCCGGTTAAGAAGGCCATTCTGTCCGCCGGCCTGGGCGGCAACGTGGTGAGCTACACCGCGGCCGAAAGCCTGCAGCCCTACGAGCTCATCATGCTGCAAAACGCGCAGCCCGGCGTGGCGCACGAGCTGCGCCGCGTGTTCCAGGACGCCTGCCGCGACCTATACGAGCATGGCATTCCGCGCGAGCGCCTGGAAGCCATCATCAGCAGCAACGAATACGACCTGCGCCAGCGCGACTACGGTATCGCCGACGGCGTGGCCATTGCGTGCGACGCGCTGAGCACGTGGCTCTACGATGACGACGCCGCGACGCTGGCGCTCAAGTACGGCCCGGTGTACGAGGAGCTGCGTAGCGAGCTGGACGGCAGCTATTTTGAGGACCTGCTGCGCGAGCTGGTGCTGCAGAACAATCACATGGCACTGGTCGAGCTGGTGCCGGTGGACGCCGCCGAGGGTTCGGAGGGTGCCGAGGCCGCCGAGCTGGCAGCCAAGCGCGATGCCATGACCGATGCCGAGCTGGCCGACGTGGTCGAGCGCACGGCCGCGCTGCGTGCCGCGCAGGAGGCGGAAGACACACCCGAGGCCAAGGCCACGCTGCCGCGCCTGCGCGTGTCCGACATTGGCGAGGCGCGCCCCGAGCCGCCACTGATCGTGGACACGACCGCGCCCATCCCCTGCCTGCGCCACGGCATCCCCACCAACCGTCTGGCCTACGCCATGCAGTATTTCGACCTGAACTGCGTCGCGTTTGAAGACCTGCCCTATGTGACGCTGCTCTGCCGCCTGCTCAAACAGCTGCCCACGAGCGAGCACTCGGCCGAGGAACTCGACAACTTGCTCGCCGGCAAGCTGGGCTTTTTGAGCTTTACGACCGAGGTCATGACGCAGCCCGACGTGGACGGCGTGCGCCCCTACCTGCTGGTGAGCGCCGGCGCCCTGTCCGAAAAGATCGATGCGCTGGCGATCCTGCCGCGCGAGGTGTGGTCGAGCACGCTTTTGCTCGATGCCGACGCCGACCGCGTGCGCGATGTGCTCACGCAGATTCGCATTGGGCTTGAGCAGGGCTTTATCAACAACGGCCACTCGGCGGCGCTCGGCCGCGCGATGAGCTACAGCTCGCCTTCGGCCGTGGTGCGCGAACAGCTTTCGGGCGTGGATTTCTACCTGTTCCTGCGCGATCTGCTCGAGCACTTTGACGAGCGACTGGACGACCTGCGTGCCAAGCTTGCCGAGCTGGCGGAGCGCATCTTTGTGGCCGACGGCTGCCTGGCAAGCTTTACCGGCAGCGATGAGGACTTTAACGCATACTGGGCCGCCGCGGGCGACCTGGGACTGGGCGCTGGCGGCGGCGCCGATGCCGGCCGCAACGCGCTCGTGGTGCCGTCGCCGTGCGACCGCCACGAGGCCTTTGTCATCCCCAGCGACATCTGCTTTGCGGCAAGCGCGTGCGACCCGCGTCGCCTGGGCATCGACGTGACGGGCGCCTGGGCGGTTGCCGCCAACGCGCTCTCCTACGACTATCTGTGGAACGAGATCCGCGTTAAGGGCGGTGCGTACGGCTGCGGATTCCGCGCGGCCGGTGAGCGTCAGACGGCGTTCTACACCTACCGCGACCCGGCAATCGACCCCTCGATTGAGCGCGTGGCGCGCGCAGGCGAATGGCTCGGCAGCTTTGAGCCCGACGAGGCCGCCTTTGAGGGCTTTATCGTGAGCTGCGTGAGCGGCATGGACGCGCCGGTGAAGCCGTACGCGCTCACCAAGCGCCGCAACACGACCTACCTGGCCGGGCTCGATCCGCACGCACGCGAGGAGCGCCGCGCCCAGATGCTCGCCGCCACGCCCGGTGAGCTTCGCTCGCTCGGCGCCGACGTGACGCGCATCGCAGCCGAGTCGCCCACCTGCGTCTTTGGCGGACGCGACGTCATCGCCAAGAGCAACGCCGGCTTCAACGTAGTCGACCTGCTGAGCTAACCACAACAAAGGTAGATTTTTGGGACATGCCTGAAAATCTACCTTTTCTTTTGCCGCAGTCTGTCGGTTTATCTCGATCTGTAACGCCAAGACGGCAATATCGGCTCCAGATGTTACAGATCGAGACGTTTCCGGATGACGCCGGCCCTTTGTCTCAATCTGTAACATCTAGGTCCGATTTTGCCGAGTAACTGTTACAGATCGAGACAAACCGCCGCGAACACCTGCTCTTCGTCAAAACCCACGAAGGTGTCCATGAGATGCCCCCTTTGCGATGATTTGTGTGGTGGTTTGGGTGTTTGCCCAGATAAAACCTGCCAAAATAAACCTATCCCTTTTTGGCAGGTTTGCTAGAGGAGGTTGGGATGGACAAGGCTGAGTTGCGGCGGACGGCGCTTGCTCGGCGCGATGCAATTGATTTGGATGTGCGGGCGGCGAAGTCTGCCGTTATCTGTGCGCGACTTGTTGAGCTGTTGGATCGCTTGGGTGCCGCGGCACCGCGCACCTTTGCCGTCTATGCCGCGATGGGTTCCGAGGTCGACCCAGCCGCGTTTGCCGCAGCGGCCACCAAACGCGGCTGGCGCGTGGCCTATCCGTGCATGTTCTCGGCAACAGACGCCATGGCTTGTGGCCAGCGCATGTGTATGCGGGCAGTTGCTGCTGCCGATGCGTCCGCGGCTCCGTTTATCGCCCACCCCACGCGGGCCTTCGCGGCCACGGCCATCGACAGCAGCCGTTTCCCTATCGTACCTGCCGAAGAACTCGACATGGTCGTCGTGCCGCTTGTAGCCTTCGACCGCGCCGGCGCGCGCCTGGGTTACGGTGGCGGCTGCTACGACCGCTACCTACCCACGGTCTCGCCCGCATGCCGAATCATCGGCATCGCCTTTGACGAGCAACGCGTCGACGGCGTTCCCACCGATGCCCACGACCTGCCGCTACCCCACATCATCAGCGCCTGATCGCCGCTGTTTCGCACCCGCAAGACGAGCGTGGAAAATCTCCCACTTTGGGCCCCCTTACGAGCCAAAAGTGGGAGATTATCCACGCTCATTCAACAAGCGTCCAGATTTCCACGCTCGTCCGTCCGATTTTCCACGCTTGTGCAGCCAAACGCCCTGCAACTGCCTCAGCACGCACGCGGCACGCCGGCGACCTTGAGCTTGCGATCGAGCTTTGTCGGATCCCTTAGATCATCCCAGCACAAGCGCACGATCTTGCAGTTATCAAGCAGCGAAAGCCTCGACTCGCGCTGGCGCTCATCAAACTGCGCCTTCGCGAGCTTGCCCTCCTCCGCCGCCTTCTCGCTTTTAACGAATCCGTCGAACTCCCCGATAATCAGCCGGTCGCCCACACGCCACAAGTAGTCAACTCGATACGGCCGCCCCGGCTCAACCGGGTCGAACAGCTCAACTTGCAGCTCCGGCGTCTGCCAGCCGCGCTCAATCATCAGAGCACGCGCCTTGGACTCGCCACCGCTTTCCGATAGGCCATCGGCACACCGCGCAACACTTCGCGCCGTCACAACACCGCGACGATTTAAGCCAAGCTTGTTGATTGCCTCAACGAGATGCTCCTTCGACAACAGCTGCTCATGAAGCGCCGAGTCCGCAATGATCAGTCCCTCGACAAACGATGCATCGACCAGGCAATCCGTAATCGTTTGGTCGATATCGGTCACGGCAATATCCATCTGGATTGCCCGCGTTTGACGAGCATAACGATGGCGAATCACCCGAGAGCCCGGCGTCGTCGATTGCGCCGGCGCCGCGGCGATATGGATGTGCGTCAAATTGGCATGCGAAACCGAAAGGCCATAGATAACAGCCGCCGTATAGGAGCAAAACGTCCAGTCGGGATGCTTTTGCGCAAGGGCCCGCACCCGATGCAGATAACGTTGCCGAAACTTGAGCTCGGACCAATAATCCGGACGCGCATACAGCCCCGGCATGACCGCCTCTAGACTTCCCGCCGCCACACGCCGCTCAATCTGCTTTGCCTCCGCCGCCGTGCGTGCGTACACGCAGCTCATCTGCTGTTCGCACGCTTTAATGTGGCTTGTAAGTCTTTGATTCGCCGTCATGTTTCCCATGTCGCCTCCCAACTCTTGGAACGGCGCAAACGTACCAGACGGTTTCATGCGAAGTCTGACCAAATGCTGTCCGGGCGCTGACCAAATACTTGACGGTTTTGGACGTTTTAGGCTGATGGCTTATATCTGCAGGTAGGGTAGTTGTCGAGAGGTCCCTGTCTCCACAATTTGGCGCCTCTAAAGCCGTCGATTTCTTTTAAAGAAAATATGCTGTGGCTCAAAACTACCTTGTTTGCAACGTGGCCCGTATGCACTCGACGTGTAATGAGGCCGCCGGCATGACAGCTACAGAAAAATCGAGCGTGGAAAATCTCCCGTTTTTGGCCCCTTCCTCGGCCAAAAGTGGGAGATTATCCACGCTCGATTTGTAAACGTCCGAAAATCCACGCTCGTGTGTCCGAAAATCCACGTTCGTCACGCCGCGAGCACAGCAACGGCCGCAGCAGCAACCACAGCTACAGCCTAGTGCTCCTCGCCGGCGCGGGCCAGGTCGTAGGGCGTGGTCTGGTAGACGTAGTAGTTGAGCCAGTTGGTGTAGAGCAACTGAGCCTGGCTGCGCCAGACGTTTCGCGGCTCGGCAGTGGGGTCGTCACCTGGGAAGTAATGCGCCGGCACCTCCGGGTTGAGTCCGCGCTTCACGTCACGCTCGTACTCCAGACGCAGCGTGTCGGTATCGTACTCGGGATGGCCAAAGACAAAGAAGCGGCGGCTGTCGGTCGACTTGACGATGTACAGGCCCACCTCGTCAGACACGGCCACGACCTCGAGCTGCGGCTCGGCCTCCACGTCCTCGCGGCGCACATCGGTGTTGCGCGAATGCACGGCATAGAAACGGTCGTCAAAGCCGCGGACCAGCGGGCTTTGCGGCTTCACCAGATAATGCTCGAACACGCCGCTCGCCTTTGCCGGCAGGTCGTGCTTCTGGATACCGTAATGATGGTACAGGCCGGCCTGTGCGCCCCAACAAATGTGCAGCGTAGAGTGTACGTGCGTGGTGGACCAATCCATAATCTGGCAGAGCTCGGGCCAGTAGTCGACCTCTTCGAACGGCATCTGTTCCACCGGCGCGCCCGTGATGATCAGGCCGTCGTAGTGGATGTCGCGGATGTCGTCGAACGTGCGGTAGAACGTCTCCAGATGGCCAGCGCTTACGTGCGTGGCCTCGTGCGTCTTGGTGCGCAGCAGGTCCACCTCCACCTGTAGCGGCGTGTTGGAGAGCTTGCGCATGATTTGCGTCTCGGTGACGATCTTGGTGGGCATGAGGTTGAGGATGAGCACGCGTAGCGGGCGGATGTCCTGGTGCAGCGCGCGGTACTCGGTCATGACAAAGATGTTCTCGCTCTCGAGCTGCGCGGCGGCAGGGAGGGCGTCGGGAATGCGAATGGGCATGGATGCTCCTTACGAGTCAGTTGCAGCTATGGTACAACGAGCAGCCCCATCCGCGCGAGCACATCGCCCAGCGATGCCGTCAGCGGCCCAAATCACTCCAAAAGTAGAGATTAAGGTATGTCCAAAAAACTACTTCGCTTTAGCCTAGCAAAGTGACGGCAGGACGCTACAATGGTTCGACGCGAAAAACTCGGCCGGAAGGATACATAATATGTACCAGACGCATAAGATCGGTGTGGTCGGCCAGGGCCACGTAGGAGCACATGTCGCCAACAGCCTGCTCATGCAGGGCATTGCCGACGAGCTGTACCTGTGCGATATCAACGAGGCCAAGGTGACGTCCGAGGTCCAGGACCTGCGCGACTCCCTTTCGTTTGTCCCGTATAACACCAAGATCGTCAACTGCTACGACCACTACGAGGAGCTGGCCTGCTGCGATGTCATCGTCAACGCCGCCGGTAAGGTCGCGCTGGCAGCTGGCAACCGCGACGGCGAGCTGTTCTTTACCACCGACGCCGCCCGCACCTTTGCCAAGCGCATCGTCGACGCCGGCTTCGACGGCATCTTCGTAAGCATCTCCAACCCCTGCGACGTCGTGTGCACCGAGCTGTGGCATCTGACCGGCTACGATCCCAAGAAGATTATCGGCTCGGGCTGGACTCTGCCCGCCTGCGTACCGAGATCTCCAAGAAGGTCGGCGTGAGCCCCAAGTCCATCGACGCCTACATGATCGGCGAGCATGGCTTTAGCCAGCTGGCAGCCTTTAAGGCCGCAACCATCGCCGGCAAGAGCCTTAACGAACTTCAGGCCGAGAACCCCGACAAGTATGCCTTCGACCACATGGAGGTCGAGGAGCTCGCACGCAAGGGCGGCTATGTGACCTACCAGGGCAAGCAGTGCACCGAGTACGCCGTCGCCAACTCCGCCGCGCGCGTCTGCGCCGCTGTGTTGCACAACGAGCACGCCGTGCTTTCGGCATCCACGCTCATGACCGGCCAGTATGGCGAGGAGGGTATCTTTACCTCCCTGCCGTGCGTGATCGGCGCCGAGGGCGTCGAGGAGGTCTACACGCTGGACCTTTCCGAGCACGAGCTCGAGGGCTTCCACAAGAGCTGCCAGCACATCCGCGACAACATCGCCCAGCTCGATTGGTGGGATACCGAGGCCTACGACGCCAAGTAAGCCGCTGGCTGCCGCAACCTTGCGAATCTATGCGCGATACTAAGCGGGCCGCGCCGGAAACCCGCTTTTTACGCACGCTGTTCGCTTGCGAATCGAAGGTGAATGCTTTTCCCGTTACCTAGTACCGCTCGATGCCCATGTAGCGACGAATCTCAGGGCTGTGGTCGAACACCTTTCCGCGGGCGGCGCGCAGCTCGCAGCTCATGTTGTAGAAGAATATCGGCTCCAGGAACGAACGCACGTTGGCAGGCACCTCGCCCACGCCGTACTCAAGCGCGTCGAGCACCATGATCGTGTCGGTGTGCGTGTTGAGGAACGCCAGCGCGCGCTCCTCCATGGGGCGGCACTCGCCCGATCCGAGCTGCACAAAGTAGAACACGCCGGGCTCGGTGGCTTCGAACGGGCCGTGGAAGTACTCGCCGGAGTGAATATAGCAGCAGTGCTGCCACTGCATCTCCATGAGCGAGCAGATGGCCATTGCGTAGGTCTGGCTAAAGTTGGGGCCGGATCCCAGGATATAGAAGAACTTGTGCTGCTGACAGAGCTCGGCAAAGCGGGCGCCCAGCTCGGCGTTGACCTTCTCGCGGGCGGCGGGCAGCAGCGCATCCATCTGCTTTAGGCCCTCGTACATGTCGGCGAGTGCCTCGTAGCCTTCCTGCTGGTCGAGCAGCTCGGCGGCGATCAGAGCGCCGATGCCCTGAGGCACCTCGGCCTGCGGCACGCCCTCGCCCCAGGGGTAGACCCAGGTGGCCCACTTGCCGTTGTCGATCTTGGAGCCCTCGCAGTCGGTGAGGGCAACGACCTCGGCACCGGCCGCCAGCGCCATCTCGCAGCCGTCGACGACCTCTTGCGTGTTGCCGCTGTGGCTGCAGGCAATAACGAGCGACTTCTCGCCAAGACTCTTGGGGGCCATCAGGCAAAACTCGCGTGCCGTGTAGACCGTCGAGGTAAACGTGGTGGCCTCGCGCTTGAGCAGCTCGTTGGCCGGCATCAGGTCGATCATCGAACCGCCACAGGCGATCCAAAATACGTTCTCGATCTTGCCCTTGCGCTCGATAATTTCCTGAATCAGATCGTGTGCGTTCATGGTGATGCTCCTCCTTGTGTGGCGGTTTTGAACGACGGCGCTCGTACCTGCGGTCGTTCTATGTTGTCCTATTTATAGCACGCACGACGACACCCGTGAAGTCATTTCACCAAACTTGCTCTATATTGTTCTATCTGTGGACGTTAGATGTCGAACACGTAGCGCGATCCCACGATCTTTTGGCGCCCGAGCAGCAGAGGGCGCTCGTCCGCATCGGTAAAGTACGCCTCCATATAAAACAGCGGCTCGCCAACCGGCACCTCCAGCAGCGGGGCCGCCTGAGCATCGGCAAGCGCAATCTCCACCGTACAGGGGTCGGACTTGAGCGGCGCGCGGCCCGAATGCTCGGCAACAAGCGCAAAGATGGAATTGTCCGTGAGGTCCTTGTCGGCAAGCGTCTGCAGATAGGGATGGTCGGCCAGCACAAAGGCGTTGTTCTCGAGCATGACGGGCACGCCATCTGCCGTGCGCACGCGCTCGACAACGATGAGCTCGCAGCCGGGTTCCACCCCAAAAAACGCCGCGTCCTCGCGCGTCGCCGCAACCACCGTGCGCGACACCAGGCGTGCTCCGGCCACCATGTCGTTGGCAGCGCAACCCTCGGAAAAGCTCTGAACGTCACCCTTCTGGACAATCTTGCGCTTGAGCTTGGGCGCGCACACAAACGTGCCCCTCCCCTGCTGGCGGTTGAGATACCCCGCGCGCGACAGCTCCTCGATGGCGCGGCGCACGGTGACGCGCCCCACGCCGTAAGACTTCGCGAGCTCCATCTCGGAAGGAATGCGCGAGCCGGATGCGTACACGCCACGCGCGATCTCGCCCTTTAGGTCGTCCATAACCTGCTGGTACAGCGGCACGGCGGACACCTCAGTGCGCTCGGTTTTATCGTCGGATGTCATCGTTATGCTCCATTCCGTGCATGCTCGGACTCAAACTCTTCAATCGCCGCCATAAACTGCTCGCCAAAGGCGTCGGCCTTTTTCTCGCCGATGCCGTTGACCTGGATAAGCTCGTCGCGCGTCTGTGGGCGTAGGCGGCACAGGCCGCGCAGGGCCTTGTCGGAAAAGACCATGTACGGCGCCATCTCCAGCTCCGTCGAGATCTCCTTGCGGAGGGCACGCAGGCGCTCGAACAGCTCGGCATCGTCGCCAACACGCGGGCGCTGATCCAGCTCGGCCTCCTCGCGCAGCAGATCGACGGCGCGGCGGGCGCGGGCCGAGGCCTTGCGCTTGGACGCACGACGCTTAACGGTAAAGGCGAACGCCTCATCCTCGACCTCGACGGCACGCGGACCCAGCCCCACGACCGGGTACTGCCCCTGCGAGGTGGCCAGATAACCGCGGCCGCACAGCTGGCCGATGATGTCCTTGATGCGCCCGACCGATTCGCTCGACAGCTCGCCGTAGCCGCGGTCCTCGTCCAGATGCATCTGGCGAATGCGCTCGGTGTTGCCGCCGTGGAGCACATCGGCGATGAGCGACTTGCCAAAGCGCATGGGACGCGTGGCCACGTAGCGCACGGCGGCGCGGGCCATATCGGTGACGTCCTCGACCTCGAACTGCGTGAGGCAGTTGCTGCAGTTGCCGCAGCTCTCGACGTCGTCCGTGGCGGTGCCGCCCGTACTGGCCGCGGCATGCTCGGCCGCGGCCTCGTCGCCAAAGTAGCGCAGCATGTATTCGCGCAGGCAGCCGGTGGTATTGCAGTAGCCCTCCATCTGGCTGAGCAGACGATATCGATTCTGGAGCGCCCACGCGCGCTGCTCGTCGTCGAGCGCCTCATCGGCAGCATCGCCGCGGTCGATCAGAAAGCGGCACATGCGAAAATCGTTGCCGTTCCACAGCAAGTAGCAGCTGGCCGGGTCGCCATCGCGGCCGGCGCGGCCCGCCTCCTGGTAGTAGGCTTCGATGCTCTCGGGCACGTTGTTGTGGATCACGTAGCGCACGTTGGGCTTGTCGATGCCCATGCCAAAGGCGTTGGTGGCAACCATCACCTGGATATCGTCGTCGATAAAGGCGCGCTGGCTTTGGCGACGGGCGTCGTTGCCCATGCCGGCATGGTAGCGGCCAACGCGAATGCCGCTGGGGCCCAGCGCCTCGGCA
>CALLRY010000262.1:0-3383 GCA_938014285.1 uncultured Collinsella sp.
TAGCGGCCTGCGCCGCCGCGGTGGCCTGGGGCGCTGGTTGCGGTTGAAAATCGGACAGAGCTGATGCCATAGAAGCCCTCCAGTAACGTTTTTGCAGCACGCACTTTGATAGCGTAAAGTGCAAGGTACAACTGTAAGGGCATGACATAAAAATGCCGCCCTGGGAGGGCGGCGCAACAAGTTGTTTACAATTGCGGGTGTGATTTTCGGCGCAAGAAATCGAAATGCGTCTCGCTCAAGATAATCGAAAGAAAGATGAGCGCGAAGCCGGCGAGCAGGCGCGAGGTGAGCGCCTCCCCCATCAGCAGCACCGAGAACAGCACGCCCGAAGGCGACTCCATCGAAAGGAGCAGTGAGCCCGTCGAGGCCGAGACATGCGCCAAGCCGACGTTTTGGATGAGCAGAGCCGCGCATGTGCAACCAACCGAGAGAAACGCCATCGCGCTGATAAAGCTCGGCGTCCACACGGACAGAGGCGCTTGGGCCTCGAATAGCAGCGACGTTGCCAGGCTCAGCACGCCGTTGCCCACAAACATCCAAAACGTGATGACGTTGATGTCCATTTTGCGACCGTACTTGGCAGTCACCGCCATCTGGATGGCGAAAAAGACCGCACCCGCCAGCGTAATGACATCACCGATGTTGAATTCAACGCTATCGAGCGCCACCAAGCCAATGCCCGCCAAGCACAGCAGCGCCGCGCCCAGGTTATAGCGGGTGAGTTTTTCGCCGCTCAGAAAATAGCTCGCGAACGGCACAACGATGCAATACGTGCCCGTCAAAAAAGCATTCTTGCCCGCCGTGGTGTGCGCCAGACCGACTGTCTGCAGGGCGTAGGCGGCCCACATAAGTGCGCCCATGCCAAGTCCGACGATAAGGTTGCGGGCGTTGAGGTGCGCGATGATGCGCTTGTGGAAGATGAAAAACATGACCAACGCCGCAGGCAGAAAGCGCACGTAGAGCAGTTCGAACACCGGAATGGTGTCGAGCGCGTCCTTCATGGTCGTAAAGGAGTAGCCCCAGACGACTGCCACCGAAAGCAGCAGGACTTTCCAGAACAGCGGCGAGCGAGCGCCGGCGCCGCGGGAGGTGCCGCCCGCGCCCAGGTCCTCGCGAGCAACAGGGCTATCGGGCATCATTTCGATATTGTCAGTGGCATGCTGGGCCATAGGGCATCCTCGCGCTCAATCTGGGCGTGGTGTCCGCACGCGCATGGCTGCGTGCCGCCTCATGGTCAAATAAAAGCAGGGCGCACCGGACCCCCGGCACGCCCCGCTACTGTAGCAACAACCAAGCAGCCCGTGCAATTCACTACGCTAAAGCATCGGGTTGGAAGATCTCGATGTTCCGACGGCGTTTACGTTGCTGAACTAAATCAATTTGGTTGACTCCAGTTTTTCGATGATCCAGTCGTTGGCTTTGATGACCGGGCGGCGGAAGACGACGCCCAGTGCCAGCGACGGAATCAGATAGCTCGCCAGAATGCCTAGCTCAATCCAGTACTCCATGTGGTACGCACCGGCCATGGCGGCATGCATGGCGTTGATGCCGTGGGTGAACGGCAGGAACGGATAGATCGCCTGGAACACGGGGCCGGTCATCTCGATGGGGAACGTGCCGCCCGAACCGCCGACCTGCATGACCAGCAGCACGACGGCGAGCGCCTTGCCGATATCGCCAAACGAAACCGTAAGCGTGTAGACGATATTGGAGAACACGAGACTCGCGACCCAGCCCGCCAGCACAAACTGCAGCGGGTCGTCGCACTGGATGCCAAAGAACAGGATGTCGCCCGCACACACGAGCGTTGCCTGCAGCAGGGCCAGACCGCCAAAGAACAGGTAGCGGCCCAGGTAGATCTCGTGCAGGCGCACGGGGATGAGCTCGTTGATAAGCTCATCGTCAACCGAGACCTTCATCATGGCCGCCAGCACAATCGAGCCCACCCAGAGCGACAGAATCGTGTAGAACGGTGCCATGGCCGAACCGTAGTTGCGGATCGGATAGACCGGCTTGCGATCGAGCGCGACGGGGCCGGAAAGCGACACGGCCAGACCCTCGGGATCATTGCCGATCATCGTCTTGATCGTAGCGAGGTCATCCGACATCAAGGCGCCGTCGAGCTCGTCCTTAAACGCACTGATCTTGTCCGACGCCTCGCCCAGCTGATCAGAAGCCTTGTTGACCAGCTTTGCAGCCTTGGAGAGGCCCTTTGCCAGCGAACCGGATGCGTCGGTCAGGCCAGCAACAGCACTATCCAGATCGTTCGAAATACCGTTCAGCGAATCCAAAACGCCCGAGATGGTCTTCTTGAGCTCCTTTGCCTTGGCCGAAAACGTAGAGTCGTAGTCAGTCTTGGCGCCCGAGATACCAGCCTTGGCATCCGCGATTGCCTGATCGACCTCGGCACGCGACTTATTAACCTCTGCCATGCTGTCAGAGAGAGACTTCGCGGTGGCCGTCAAGTCCTTGGCGTTGTTGCGATACTCCACAGCAATCCTGCTCAGCGATGTTGCCACAGACTTGAGGCTGTCCTGGAGTTTTTCGTCAGTCACCTGATCGGCAAAGCTGCGGAGCTGGTCGGCCGTGGCGTCGATATCGTCGGCACGCGTGTTGAGCGCCGCCGCGGCATCGTTGAGCTGGGACACTGTAAGGTCGACATGTTGATTCGCGGCATCAAATGCCTTCGCAAGCTCGGCGGACACGTTGTCAAACGAGCCCGCGCTTCCGTCAATCGCGGCATTGATGGCGTCGTTGGCGTCCTTCAGCGCTTCCTTGGAATCGCTAATACCGCTCTTGACATGCTCCATCAGCTGCTTCGTTGACTCATCGACCGTGCCCGTCTGCTTGAGCATGCCGCTCGCCGACGTCAGCGAATCGGACGTGGAGCTCAAAATGCCCGCCAGCGACGAAGCATTTGCCCGAACGTCTCGCAGGTCCTCAATCGAATCGCCGAGCGTCGAGGACAGGTTGGCGATAAAGTTACCCACCTGGTCGGTGCTCATGTAATCGAGCAGGCTGGACACCGTCTTAAGACCGATCGTCGTAATGGTCTCGGTAAAAGTTTTGTTAACCTGGCTCTGGACGGCGCTCGAACCCTTCTCGGTCACGATCTGCGCAATGGCGTTGGCCTTCTGATTCTCGTAGAACTCGATATCGGCATGCTTCACGTCGGTCGAGAAAAGCGTCATCATGTCAGCGCTAAACGTTTTGGGGATAACGACGGCAGCATAGTACGCGCCCGACTTAACGCCCTCGATAGCCTTTTCGCGATTGTTGAGCACAACCCAATCGAAGCTCTCGTTGCCGCGTAGGGTGGCGGTCACGTTTTCGCCCACGTTAACCTCGACGGGGATCAAATCGCTCTCGTAACCCTCATCGGT
>CALLRY010000263.1:0-2086 GCA_938014285.1 uncultured Collinsella sp.
TCACGGTGCTTATTTCCCAGTGATCACTCGGACCACTTCTTAGTGAACATCAACACCAAACGTGAGCACTCGTCAAGGAGGACCGTCTTGCCCGTTCCACGGACGCCGGCTATGCGCATTAGGCGCCCCGGGGCACCAGGCCCGTTGACGAGGCCCTCATTGAATTCTTCGAGCACATCTTCGCGGCCGATAATCGTGGGAGGTGTTTTACCTGCTGTGGGCTTAAAAGGGTTTGTTTGCATGTGAGCCACCTTTGCTCAAGATATAGCAAGATATAGCAAAGTATAGCAAGATATAGCAAAGTATAGTGAGATATAGCAAAGTATAGTGAGATATAGCAACGTATAGCGCTGTTCTCGGGTTCTTACGGTGGTGCTATTTTCCGAATGCCGCGCGGATAAAGCGCTGGGCGAACAGCTTGTTGGCAACTCACGAGGGCTCGGGGTGCCAATTTGGGGTGCAGTAGTGCTGCGCCACGAAAAGGGCCTATCTACTACGTTTAAGCCGCAGGGGTCAACCATAGTCGGCTTTTTCGAAAATCGACAAGCTGTCTACCTGCGGTTTTGTTTTTGCACTTTTCAGCATGGTCTGGGCTCTCCGCGTTAACGTAGTAGATGGGCCCCTTTTGTGGCAAGGGGCCGACCTGCGGCTCAGGGTAGCCAAAAAAGCCACGTCCCAAAAAGACTGTTGGAAGTTGCGGTGGAATAGTTCCTGTTTTTGCTGCTGAAGGCTTTGAGCAGGAACTATTCCACCGCAACTTATGAGGGGGGGCGGGGGATGCGATAGTATTGCATGGTGGTATTCGATTAACCGAGGCTTCATCCGAGGGCTTTATGGAACAGCACCAGCATTATCAGAGCCTGCAAGATCAGGCATACAACGCATTGCGCTCCAAGATCATCTATGCCGAGCTCAAGCCCGGCACGCGCCTTTCGGCGATTGGTCTGGAAAAAGAGACGGGAATCGGGCGCACACCCATTCGCGAGTCCTTTGTGCGTCTGCGCGAGCAGGAGCTGGTGGAAACGCGTCCCAAAAGCGGCACCTACGTCTCTAAGATCAGCATGGAACGCGCTGAGAACGCTTGTTTCTTGCGCGAGAAGCTCGAGAGAAGCGTGCTTATTAAATGCTGTTCGGCCGCCTCGCCCGAGCAAAAGCAGCGGCTCGAGCAGATTCTTGCCGAGTCCGAGTCGCTCGACCATGGCGAAACGCGCCGTTTCTTTGACCTGGATAACCTGTTCCATGAGACATGTTTTGAGATTGCCGGTCGTCACATGTTGTGGGATTGGATGAAGAGCATCAACACGCATTTTGAGCGATACAACTGGTTGCGTATGGTGTCGCAGGATTTGGATTGGGAGCCGATTCGTCGGCAGCATCGCCGGATTCTCGAGGCCATTAAGAGGGGCGATACCGACGCGGCGAGCTATCTGGCAGAGACACACCTGCACCTGATGCCCGAAGAGCAAGGTCCGGTTATCGCCTTGCATCCCGACTATTTTGAGCTGTCCAAAGACTCGGCCATCTAATTTGTCCCTTTATTTAGTTGCGGTGAAATAGGGATTGTTTTGCGGCTCTGATGGTGTAGGCAGTCCGTATTCCACCGCAAGTGACGGGGCACATCGGGGCACGAAAAAGCTGCGGCGCTGCTTGGAGGAAAAGACCGGAAGCAAAGGTCCATTCCTCCAGACGGCGCCGCAGCTGTTTTGATGGCTCGGCTTTTACCGAAGTGGCTCAGTTGAGCGCGACTGCCAGCCGATTATACAAAGCGGCTCGGGGGCGTGTCGCTTCCGTCACGTTCTATCAGCATACAAGACGTTTTCGGTTCTTGTCCGTGACGGAAACGGCGCGCTTCCGAGCCGCTTTAAAAGAAAGGGGGCGAGGTCTAGGGCACGCCCCCTTTCACGATAGAGAGCTAAACCTAGCCGCGGACCTTCTTGACGACGTCCATGGCCTCGCGGGCGATCTGCTCGACCTTGGAGAAGTCGCCGTCGGCAAACAGGGCCGGCTTGACCATCCAGGTGCCACCGCAGGCGATGATGGCGGAGGAGCTCAGGTACTCCTCGACGTTGGCGGTGCTCACGCCGCC
>CALLRY010000264.1:0-1961 GCA_938014285.1 uncultured Collinsella sp.
TGAGCGGAAAGGCCGTTCCCGCAGTCAGTCGAACGTCCCCGGGGACGGCATTTTCCCAGTTGAAGGAACGGTGGAGATGTGTTTCGATGGGTCAGATTCGTGTCGTTCCGAAAAGACCGTGAACCTTTTGTGGGACACGCGGCGCCGTGGTACCATAGCCAAGTTTGTTGTCTTGGTCGGAAACCAAGACGCCTTATGCGCTGATCGGTAACCAGCGCCTGACTAATAAGGAGTCCTACCATGAAGCAGGGTATCCATCCCCAGTATGTCGAGTGCACGGTGACGTGCTCCTGCGGCAACACCTTCAAGACGCACGCTACCGTGTCCGAGATGAAGGTCGAGCTTTGCAACGAGTGCCACCCGTTCTACACCGGCCAGCAGAAGTTCGTCGACACCGGTGGACGCGTCCAGCGCTTCGCCGACAAGTTCGGTGGCGCCGCTGCCGCCCAGCTCAAGAAGGCTGAGGAGGCCAAGGCTGCCAAGGCCGCCAAGGCTGCTGAGGCCGAGGCCGCTCGCAAGGCCGCCGCTGAGGCTAAGGCTGCCGAGAAGGCTAAGCGTGCCGCTAAGTTCGCCGAGGAGGCTGCCAAGCAGGCCGCCGAGGCTCCCGCAGAGGCTCCCGTCGAGGAGGCCGCTGCCGAGGCTGAGACCACCGAGGCTGCTGAGTAAATAGCTCGCCGCGGAATCGCTCGCATTCATGGCATAAGGGCCGTGCATCCGTTTGGGTGCGCGGTCCTTTTCTTTTTATTGGTGCAAACCAACCTGCCCCCATTGCACCAAATGGCAGAGAGGCGGCGTTTGCCCAGATAAAACCTGCCAAAATTAACCTGTCCCATTGTGGCAGGTTGGTCGTAGTTATTACGTGGCGGTTGAGGTCGACCGTATAGGCCGCGCCTTGTTTGGCTAAAGTACAATCATCTGTGTTTAACTCGCCCGCAGCTGCACGGCGTGGGCGATGGCCAAAAAGGAAAACCACATGGGATTCATGTCAAAGCTGCTGTCCTTTGGATCCGATAAGGACCTTAAGCGCTACTACAAGATCGTTGACCAGATCAACGGTCTTGAGCCCCAGTTTGAGAAGATGACCGAGGAGGAACTCCGCGCCCAGACCGATAAGTTCCGCGAGCGTTACGCCAACGGTGAGTCGCTCGACGACATGCTTCCCGAGGCCTTTGCCACCGTGCGTGAGGCTTCCAAGCGCACTATGGGTATGCGCCACTTTGACGTGCAGCTCATTGGCGCCATGGCACTGCACGAGGGCCACATTGCCGAGATGAAGACTGGCGAAGGTAAGACCCTCGTCTCCACGTTGGCCGGCTATCTCAACGCTATTGCCGGCAAGGGCGTGCACGTCGTGACCGTCAACGATTACCTGGCAAAGCGCGACTCCGAGTGGATGGGCCGCATCTATAAGTACCTGGGCATGACCGTCGGTCTGCTCCAGAACAACATGCCGCTCGAGCTCAAGCGCCCGGCCTACCAGGCCGACGTCACCTACGGCACCAACTCCGAGTTCGGCTTTGATTACCTGCGCGACAACATGGTTACCCGTCCCGAGCAGCGCGTGCAGCGCGGCCACAACTACGCCATCGTCGACGAGGTGGACTCCATCCTGATCGATGAGGCCAGGACGCCGCTGATCATCTCGGGCGCTGGCACTAAGTCCGCCAGTACCTACAAGGACTTCGCGCGTGCCGTGCGTGGCCTTGAGCGCGGCGAGGACGTGTCGCACGACATGCTCACCGCCACCGAGGATGTTGAACCCACGGGCGACTACGTCATGGACGAGGCCAAGCACACCATTGCCGCCACCGAGCGCGGCCTTAAGAAAATCGAGCGCCGCCTGGGTATCGATGACATCTATGCCGATCTCTCCGGCCAGCTGGTCAACCACCTGCAGCAGGCGCTGAAGGCCCAGTTCCTCTTCCACCGCGACGTGGACTACGTCGTCAAGGACGGCGAGG
>CALLRY010000265.1:0-1907 GCA_938014285.1 uncultured Collinsella sp.
TAGCACGCTCGGGTGCATGGGGAGGATAGCGGGATGCGAGGCTGCCTGCCTGGCTTGGCCTTAGCGCTTTTTCTTGTTCTTCTTCTGCTTGCGCTGCTTGCCCTTGGTCTCCTGGGGCTTGTCGCCCTGCTTGGCCTCGACGGCGGCCTTTTCTGCCTTCATCTTCTTGCGTTTGGTCTCGATGCGGAGTTTTTTGTTGATGCGGGCCTTGAGGAAGGGACCGAACTGCTCGGCATCGCCGCGGACAAAGGTGTCCTTAGGGATCGTCACGCCCTGGTCGGCGAACATGGCCACAAAGATGCGCTCGCCGTCGAGCACGTGGTCGAGCTTTTCAAACGGGAAGAACTGTGACTTGCCGCTCTTGCCCCAAACCATCAGGCCGTCCTCGTTGGCGGCGACGCGGCGATAGCGGCCACCCATGGACTCGTCGGCCTCAACGGCGTCGATATAGTCGCGGGCGAGGGTGTGGTGCAGGTTTTTGCTCCACCAGGCCAAAAAGGCGCCGAATACGATCAGGACGACGCCGAACTTGATCCAGTTGCCGCCGGCAACCAGCATGCCGATACCGATGAGCGCGGCAATTGCCGCGGCGACATACAGCGAGCCGCGACGCCTGGGCGAGGCGACCAGGCGGGCGAAGTCGGTGACCAGGTCGTTTTCATACTGGTACTCGTTGAGGTACAGGATGCCGTCGTCGGCTGCGGCCTGCTCCTCGAGTGCGACCTCGACCTGGTCGGCTGCTTCGGAGGGAACGAGGTTACTCTCTGCGTCTGCCATGCTCTTTGGACTCCTATCGCGGCGGGCTCGCCGTACGGGTTATTATGAATGCAGTATGCCGTGCGACCGCATGGCCGCCGCGGCAACAAGACTCAGTATACCCGGGGGAGCACCCATGGAATCGTTGTACCGAAAGTATCGCCCGCTCACCTTCGACTCCGTGGTGGGCCAGCAGCATATCGTCTCGACGCTCGAGCACGCCATCACCGAGGGGCGCCTGTCCCACGCCTACCTGTTCTGCGGACCGCGCGGCACGGGCAAGACCACTATGGCGCGCATTCTGGCCAAGGCGCTGCTGTGCCGCAATGCCGAGGCGGCGCGCGCCGAGGGTGCAAGCGGCTGCATGCCCGACGGTACTTGCGAGGAGTGCGAGCTCATCGCCGAGGGCAACCACCCGGATGTCTACGAGCTCGATGCCGCAAGCCGTACCGGCGTGGACAACGTGCGCGAGGAGATCATCAACTCCGTCAACTTTGCCCCGGTGCGCGGCAAGTACAAGATCTATATCATCGACGAGGTCCACATGCTCACGACGGCGGCGTTCAACGCGCTGCTCAAGACTCTTGAGGAGCCGCCGGCACACGTGATCTTTGTGCTGTGCACCACCGACCCGCAAAAGATTCTGGAGACCATCCTCTCGCGCTGCCAGCGTTTCGATTTCCATCGCATCGGCAACGAGGATATCGAGCATCGCCTGGCATACGTGTGCGAGCAGGAGGGCTTCGATTACGACGATGAGGCGCTGGCTATCGTGGCGCGCCATGCCAAGGGCGGCATGCGCGACGCGTTGTCCACGCTGGAGCAGCTGAGCGTCTTTGGCAACGGTTCTGTGCATGCGGACGACGCCCGCTCGCTTTTGGGCGAGGTTTCGGACCAGATTCTGGGCGAGTTTGCCCGCGCCATCGCCGAGCGTGATATTGCTGAGCTCTATGGGCTCATTCGTGCACAGGTCGAGGAGGGCAATGACCTGCTTGAGCTGACGCGCGACCTGGTGGCGCATGTGCGCGACGTGTATGTGGCCTGCGTTGCCGGTGCCCGTGCCGAGCTGTTTGAGGGCGGGGTCGAGCAGGCCGAGGCGCTTGCTGCCGAGGCCGCTGCCTTTGGCGAGCATCCTGCCGATCGTTTGGCTC
>CALLRY010000266.1:0-4526 GCA_938014285.1 uncultured Collinsella sp.
GGCCTCTCCCATGCCGACCTACCCCCTCAGCGATTCGATGAGGAAGGCGGCGACCACGCCTGGGCCTCCAACCGAGGCGTAATACTTAGCACGCCCCAAGGCACCATCCGTCGCAAAACTCGGATGCTCGTCAACCCAGCCCTCGGGATCTTTGAGGATGGCAGCGAGATTTGCGCGCTTCCACGGTTTGAGGTCGTCAAGCAAAAACTCCCCCGCGTCCAAGGCCGCCTGAAATTCCTTAGCCATCTGAACCAGGAACTCCTTATAGAACTTAGGCGCCAGGCGCACGTAGTTCCACATGTATGAATCGTACTTAATGAGCTGGTTGAACTTGAGCATGCGCGCGACATCGCCGCTTGCGTGGTCGCGGGCATAATCCTCTCGAATCCAACGCTCAATCTCGGCATACTCGGTATTGACGCAAAAGACCTTAGCTGAAGAATTGACCGAGGAATTCTCGTTGTCCTGGCGATACGACAACACGGCATCGTGCAGGTAAATAGCCTTATCGGCGCACGCGATCACCTTAAAGGCGAATGACGTGTCCTGAAAGGATGCCCCCGGAGTCGGCAGGAACGTAATGCCGTTGCGCTCAAGAAAATCGCGACGGTACACGGCCGACCAAATCGACGGCTTTTGCTTAAAGAACTGCGTCGTATCGCTCGGGTGCACTGGCTTGCCACAGTCCTTGGCTTTAAACATCTCGTGCAGCGAACGGCGCTCCTCGGGCTTAGACCAGTAGAAATCAAAGTTCGCCTTCGCAAAGTCGGCATTATTGCTATCGGCGGCCGAGACAAGCTTTTCGAGTGCGTCGGGCGCCATAAAGTCATCGGACTCCAAGATACCAACGTACTTGCCACGCGCCATCTCCAGACCGTGGTTCATCGAGTCGCCGTAGCCGCTGTTGGCCTTGTCGATCATCTTGACGCGCCCATCGCGCTCCATATACTCGCGGATTATCGCCGGCGAGTTGTCGGTCGACCCGTCGTTAATGCAGATGATCTCAATATCCTTGAGCGTCTGCGCCAGGGCGGAATCGAGGCACTCGCGCAGGTAGCGCTGAACATTGTAAATGGGAATAAGCAGCGACAGAACAGGGCTGCCAGAGGCGTTAGTAGACAAATGTGCTCCTTAGGAAATACCTGTCGTTTCATGGTATCAAAGGGTCAGCGCGCCAGCGGGCGTTTATATAATCTATGGAGCCTCTTGCGGGCAAAGCGGCCCCACGTCATGCGGCGGGCCCATGGCAGGTTCCTGCGTTTTATTCAAAGCTTGCCGCCAAGGTGCGCCGAGCCTTTACAATAGGACAGTCCCAAGGACGTATTCGATAGCTTCCGCGCTGCACTCACCCGCCGCGCGTGAAAGGATATATTGCCCCATGCCTTCAACCCTTCCCGCTCCCATCGATAAGCTCGCCATCGTCGTCGTTACGTACAAGCGCCAGGAACTCCTGGCCAACTTGTTCGACTCTATGACCGAGCTCACGGCAACGCCCTGGCGCATCGTGATTGTCGATAACGAGAACTCACGCGAGACCGAGGCCATGTGCACCGCATTCAACGAGCGCCTGGCTAACCTGTGGGGCATCGACACCGAGCAGCCCGACGCGCAGGGCGGCACCGACCGTGTCATCTACGCCCCGCAGCTCGAAAACGGCGGCGGTGCGGGCGGCTTCTCCGCCGGCACCAAATGCGCCTACGACCTGGGCGCCCAGTGGTTCTGGGTGATGGACGACGACGTGCTCGTCATCCCCGAAGGCATCGAGCGTCTTGCCAAGTGGACCGACCGCTACGATGTCATCCAGGGTTCGCGCCTGGACTTTGACGGCGGCGCCTTCTTTTGGCAGTACCAGCTCATCCTTTCGCTCGGCATCCCTAACCCCATCGCCAAGTGGGATCTGGGTCCCGAGGGCTACCGCGCCATGAACCAGCTGTGCTTTGAGGGCGGCATGTTCTCGCGACGCGTGGTCGACAAAATCGGCCTGCCCGACGCGCGCTTCTTTATCTACGGCGACGATGCCTGCTACGGCTACGTAGCCAGCCAGCACTTCCCCGCCGCCGTTGTGGCCGACGTGGTGCTCAAGCGCGCCCGCGCCGTCTCTAACTGGGACATCGCCGGCAAGCGCCAGCTCAACTCCACGAGCGACACCAACCGCTACTACATCATGCGCAACCGCGGTTATCTGGCCCCGTGCTGTTCCGTCTGGGCAACGCCGCGACCTTCTGCAAGGAGTTCATTCGCCTGGCAGCCGTTGACAAGTGCTTTAAGACCGGTATTCCGGCGCTGCGCCGTGGCATGAAGGACGCCCGCAAGATCATCAAGGACCCCGACTGGAAGCCCATGCCGCCCATGAAGGACACCGAGTAACGGAAGCCGGAAACACCTCGGCGCTTAAAGCCGCTGGCACACCGTAGCCACATGCTGCCCATCAAAACCGAACCCCCAGCGCATGCGACCCACGCCGGGGCGCGGTACACGGATTTCGTCGATGCCGTCGCGCTCTATGTCGAGTAGCGACTGCACGGCCAGCAATTCCAGTCCCAGCGCATCCACATCGGGGTCATACATTAAGTTAATCGTTATCAGCGGGCGCTCGTCCAGCATGCCAATCGTATCTGCTACGTCGAACACAGCACCCGTAGGGAAAACCTGGATGTCCCAGCGACCTGCGCCACACTTTCGCCTCGAGGCAGGATTGGCATAGCCTGGTAAGCCAAAGCAGAGCCACTGCAAGAGCAGATGATATGGCAGCGGCTTATCTGGGTCGGTCTCACCGATTCCCGCATCCCCCAGGATGCGGCTTAGCGCCCGCCTCACGGTATCCTCGTTCCCACGGCACAGCCCGTCGCGAAACGCATCGACGTCTCGAATGTCTTCGGCAGCGCACTCAAACCACTCAACAATCACTAGACGCAAGGCCTGTCTAAGCTCGTTATTGGGCAATCGCAAAGCACGGAGGCGATTGCCATGCTCTGGCTCCTCAGTCATATCCGTCGTGAGAAAACCGGACAGATACAGCGCTGTCCACATGCCATCGTCAGGCGAGACATCTGGCTCTGCAGTGCCCAAACAAAGCGGGACCTCAGCGCACCCATGGGCCTCGAGCAAATCAAACAAGACCGAAAGGCGGTCGAGATTCCACCCGGCAACTACCCTACTCAGGCAATCCGCATACCCATACAGATCGGCGCGCACAGGCGCCGTGCAGCCTCGGTCCAGAAAACCGATCACGCGCGCCGGACTCGAACAATAGACCCTGCCAAACCGATATCCCTCGAGCCATTCACGCGCATCATCAAGGTATTCCTCGCGCCCAGCATGATTCAACAGAGCCTGGACCTCGGCATCCGAAAAGCCGAACCAACGGTCACACCACGTCGAAAGTGGCGTCGACAGACAATACGAACAACTGCGCGAAGAAAGCGCCGCTTCGGCAGGACCGGGACACTCCCCCATCAGACACGTCAGCCGCAACGAATCGCGCGCAGTGGCAATGGCGTCGAACAGCACGCGATCGAATAGCCCTGCCGGATCGGCGTCGGAAGCGTCCCTCGCGCTCGCACGGCGAGACCACGCCGCATCGTACCCATCAACGAGCAATACAACCTGCTCATCGCAGGCCATCTCCAGCAGCTCAATGAGCACACCGAGCACCGAGTCAACCTCGTCCGCGCTCGCCACGCCACGCGCAACACGTTCGATGTGACGCACCTTATCTCGAGCTAAATCAGGAGCCTCCAAGAGCGCCAACAAGCGAGCGCACTCGCCCGAAAGGGCATCGCGCACGACGTCGGCAATAGCGGCACCACGCCTCGCAGCGCCAGAAAAGTCCAGCGATATCACCGGATAGCAAGCATATTCATCCCGATAGCGCCCACCGTCTGCATCCCAAATCTGAGCATTGGCAAACAAACGCTGATCAGCGCGACCAACCGCTGGACGCTCCAGAAAAGCCCTGAGCGTCGACAAGTTCATGCTTTTGCCAAAACCCTCGGGTCGACAGCACACCACAACGGACGCGTCGCAGTCCAACACATCGGCAATAAACATGGTCTTATCGATCAGCATGCAACGACCAATGGCATCGGCAAAATCATGCACGCCGACCGGCAAAACCGCATCATCGATATGGTTGACAAGCCGTACACCAAAAGTATCGGCACTGTTGCAATACTCCTGTTCAGACACTGTAACTTCTCCCTAAAACGTAGCACGAGGCCCATTGTAGCGAGCAGTTCAAGCGCAACGCTGGATACGCGCAAAGGCATCGGGCAACGGTAGGAACAAAGGCCTTGAGGAGGCATTACAAATCGTTGTGCAACAAAATGGGGCCCGATGCAACCGCACCGGCCCCCCATTGCGAATCTTTAGTTGTCGGGCAACCGAAAGGGACTACTCCTCGGAACCATCATCCCCAGCAGCCTTCTTCTGCTGATCAAGCTTGTGCTTACCACTCACAATGGACGTGGCACCAAGCGTAGCCAAGCTCGCACTGGCAAGGCTCGCCATCACGATGAGGTCGCCCG
>CALLRY010000267.1:0-2716 GCA_938014285.1 uncultured Collinsella sp.
GTCGTCGAGGCATTGCTCGGCGACTATTACGTGGTCGATGACTTGGCTGCCGCGCTGTCCGCGCCGGTCGTTGATGGCGTGACCTATGTGACTCCCGATGGCGCACGCGTTGCCTGCGGCGGCCTGGTTCGCGTGGGGCTTGATGCCGGCGAGGCTTCGGGCGCCCTGGAGCGCAAGCGTCGTATCCGCGAGCTGGAAGGCCTGGAGCCTGATCTTGCTGCCGCGTTTGAGTATGTTTCTGATCAGGTCGTCGAGGCCAATGCGGCCGTTGAGGAGGCCCGTGCTGCCGAGGGCGATGCTGCCGGCGAGATTGCCCGCCTTGAGGGCGAGCGTCGCTCCCTGCTGTCCGAGATCGGCCGCCTGGAGCAGAGTGCCACCAACGCCGAGGTCGAGCGCGTGCGTATTTCCAAGCGCCGCGAGCAGGCTGCCGAGGCCGTTCGCGCTGCGCGTCCGCGAGTGGAAGAGCTCACTCGTTCGCGTGACGAGGCTCGTGCGCAGGCGAGCGACCTGGGCCTGCAGATTGCCGAGGCCAATGATGAGCTCGATCGCGTGCGCCGTGATGATTCCGAGGCAGCCGGCAAGCTCGCCGATGCCAAGGTCCGCCTGGCCCAGACGAGCGAGCGCCTGCGTTCGCTGAAGGGCCGCGTGCCCGATCTTGAGCATCGCCTGGAAGGCATCGACCGCCGTATCCGCGGAACACGCCAGGCCTCGCGCTCGCTTGAGCTGCTGCGCCTTCGCGTCGATCCCATGCACGAGCGCTATTCTGCCCTGTTGGAGCGCGCCTCGGACTGGGCTGCGCGCTTGCGCGATCAGGCAACGCTTGAGGAGGCGGACTCGGCTTCGCTTAAGAAGACCATCGAGGACGCCAAGACCGAGGTCGCCCGCGCCAAAGAGAGGGTCGATGCTGCCGCCACGACGCAAAATGAGTTCAAGGTGGCGCGCGGCAAGCTCGAGGTGCAGGTCGAGGCTGCCATCAAGGCCATCACCGCCGACGGTACCACGGTACTCGAGGAAGCGCTCATGCTGCCGGCGCCCACCGATCGCGACGCCGCCGAGCGCGAGCTTAACCAGCTCGTGCGCCAGATCAACAACCTGGGCCCTGTGAACCAGGTTGCCATGGAGGAGTACGAGCAGCTCAAGCGCCGCGCCGATTACATCGAGGAGCAGCTGGCCGATCTGGAGAGCGCGCGCAAGGCGCTCACCAAGATCACCGTGGCGATTGACCGCAAGATGCGCAAGGCCTTCCTAGTTACCTTTGAGAAGGTCGATGCGAACTTCCGCGAGATCTTCGCCATGCTCTTCCCGGGCGGTCAGGCGCATCTGGAGATGACCGATCCCGAGCATCCTGCCGAGACGGGTATCGAGGTCGTGGCGCAACCGCGCGGCAAGCGCATCACCAAGATGATGCTCATGTCGGGCGGCGAGAAGAGCCTGACGGCGCTCGCCCTGCTCTTTGCCGTGTACCGCACGCGCACGGTGCCGTTCTATGTGCTGGACGAGGTCGAGGCGGCACTCGATGACGCCAACCTGTCCAAGCTCATCGGCGCGCTCGATGTGTTGCGTTCCGATACGCAGCTCTTGGTCATTTCGCATCAGCGCCGTACTATGGAGGACGCTGACGTCCTCTATGGCGTCTCGATGCAAGCCGACGGCGTCAGTCGCGTCGTCTCGCAAAAACTCGATCGCGAAACCGGAAAGGTCGTGAATGCATAATGGGATTCTTTGACGCTCTCTCGCGCGGACTTGAGCGCAGTCGCGAGGCCCTCAACGAGGTCTTTTACTTTGGCGGCGAGGTCGACGAGGATTTTTGGGAGGACCTGGAGGACACCCTCGTCATGGGTGACATGGGCGCCGAGGTCGCCATAAAGGTCTCCGATGACCTGCGTGATGCCGCGGCTAAGAAGAACCTCAAGACCGCCCCGCAACTCCGTCGCGCCCTGGCCGAGCAGCTTGAGCAGCACTTTGTGCCCATCGAGCGCGATCCGTTCTCCGATACGCCGAGCTGCGTGCTGTTTGTGGGCATTAACGGTGCCGGCAAGACCACGACGGTCGGTAAGATCGCGAGCGCCATGGCCGCCCGCGGCAAGAACGTCGTGATCGGTTCGGCCGATACCTTCCGCGCTGCCGCTATCGAGCAGCTCGATGTGTGGGGCCAGCGAGCTGGCGTCCCCGTCATCAAGCGCGACCGCGGCTCCGACCCGGCAAGTGTTTGCTACGACGTGCTCGACGAGGCCGACAAGCGCGGCAGCGACCTGGTGCTCATCGATACCGCCGGTCGTCTGCACACGAGCCCCGAGCTCATGCGCGAGCTTGCCAAGGTGGTCAATGTGACCCGTAAGCGCGCCGCCAATATGGCCGCCGGCCCCATGCCCGTCTATGTCGTGCTCGTGATCGATGCCGCAACGGGCCAAAACGGCCTCAACCAGGCGCTCGAGTTTAACGAGGCGCTTGGCCTGGACGGTATTATCATGACAAAGCTCGACGGCACGGCTAAGGGCGGTATCGCCATGGCCGTGGCCGAGAAGCTCAAGCTCCCGATCCTGCGCATCGGCGTGGGCGAGCAGGTCGATGACCTGCAGGAGTTCAATGCCAAAGATTTCTGCCGCGCCCTGGTGGGCGAGTCCAATTAAGGAGTGACTAGTGTTTGATTCTCTGAGCGATCGCCTCAACGACACATTTGACCGCCTGCGCGGCAAGGGTAAGCTGACCGAGGCCG
>CALLRY010000268.1:0-2715 GCA_938014285.1 uncultured Collinsella sp.
AACGGACATCGGCCAGGGCGCCGATCAGGCGATTTGCCCAATAGAAATTCTCGGACGTCACGCGAGCCTGCGTGTCGGCATAGTACTCGGGCATGGTCTCGACGTTGGCGTACAGCGGCACGAGCGCGTTAAACGAGTTGGAGCCAAACGCCATCCACTGCACGGCGCGATACGCCGGCTGCGCATAGGGGCGCAGCTGCAGCACGGCAAGCTGGCTGTTGCGGTTGATACCGATGGGACGATAGGCGCCGCGTGTGGCGGGCGTGCCCTTGCTGCCGTAGCAATCGTACTCCGTGCCCTGGTAGTGGCTCGAAAGCACGTACTTGATGTCCTCGATGGTCACCTTGCGCTCGGGCACGCGGCTCCAGGGGATGTCGTCGCTCTCGGGCGTGTAGTCGGCCTCGGGACCGTCCCACACATCGCTGGGGTTGAGGCAGCGCTGCATGTACCAGGCGCGCGGCGTGTTGTAGACGTGGTCGCTGTCGCTGTGCGAGCCAAAGGCCTCGCGCGGGTTAAAGACCGCAGCGGGACCGTCGCCCTTAACGCCCAGCGTCAGGTCCAGATGCCACTCGGCCATCCAGGAGCGCAGGTCGGCGGAACACATGTGGTCGACCTGGGCGCCCTCGGCATCGTCCAGGTCAAAGCTGTCGATACCCAGCTGGTTGGGCATGGTCACATAGGCATCGTCGGGCACGCGCTTGGCGATCCAGTGGTGGCCGCCGATGGTCTCGAGCCACCAGATCTCGTCAACGTCACTAAAGGCAATGCCATTGTTCTCATAGGTGCCGTAGCGCTCGAGGAGGTCGCCCAGGATACGCACGCCGTCGCGGGCAGACTTGGCGTACGGCAGCACCAGGGTCACCATGTCCTCCTCACCCAGACCGCCGGGCTGCGCCGGGACGTAGCCGTCCTCGCCCTCGTCGCCCTTGGCGGGCACATAGTCGACAAGCGGATCGGCGCCGCGGACGCGCTCGTTGGTGGTGAGCGTCTCGGTTGCGGACATGCCAACATTGAGCTCGTTGAAACCGGCCTCGGCCCAAATGCCGTGACCGGGAACGACGTCGGGGACGCTCGTGTAGCGCATGGGGTTGTCGGGCAGCTCAATGGTCAGGTGGCTCAGGACACTCGTGTAGACACGCGGCTGCTCGTCGGGGTGTACCACGCGCATGCGCTTGGGCTCAAACACCCCGTTGGACGAGTCCTCATTGCGGGCGACAAGCGTCGACCCGTCGTAGCTCGCGTTCTTACCAACCAAAATCGTTGTGCACGGCATGCGCATCCTCCTTGAGCGAAGAAATTAAATGGCAACAGTGTATCGCTTTGGCTCAAAAAGGGCGAAGCCACAGCTCCGGCAACCCCTGTGGTCAAAAAATGCCAAATATGAGTACTGTCACCAATTTAGTAGTAGCAAATTACCTTGTAACGAGTGCAGAAATCCCCATTTGTCCAAAAGCAAGACAACGTTATTCCCCATAGGTTCAATAAAATGGGCTCCCTAGCGATAATGAATATCGTTAGGGAGCCCAAATCTCATAAAACATATGTGACTATCTTGGCAACAGTACTCATATTTAGCGTTTTTTGACCGCGTGGTATATGGCTAACCCCTCAAACAGCCCAAAACGCCTATTTCGATGCGCGCTCCGCCGCCACGATCACGTGCTTGGCGAGAATCGCAGTGGTCACAGCCCCCACGCCGCCCGGCACGGGTGTGATGGCGTTAACGATCGGCTCCGCAGCATCAAAATCGACGTCGCCGACCAGCTTGCCGGCGGCCTCGTCCCAGTTAATACCCACATCGATGATCGTCTGGCCCTCGCGAACCGCATCCGCGCCAATCGTGTGCGCACGTCCAACCGCGGCAACAACAATGTCGGCAGAACGGCACTCGGCAGCCAAGTCACGCGTATGCGTATGGCACGTCGTCACCGTGGCATTGCGAGCCGTAAGCATGGCGGCAACGGGACGGCCAATCACCAGCGATCGACCGACGACCGCGACCTTGGCCCCATCCAGCTCAACGCCGTAATGGTCCAGCAAAGCCAGCACGGCCTCGGCCGTACAGGGGGCAAAGCCCTCGCCTCGCCCCGAAAGCGTGGTAAGCAGCGAGGCCGGCGTCATGGAATCAACGTCCTTGACGGGATCGAGTGCCGCGGCAACTGCATCCTCGTCAAGCCCAGCGGGCAACGGGCGGAACAGCAGGCAGCCGTGAACAGCAGGGTCGGCATTGATGCCCTCGATGGCCGCCAGCAGCTCATCCTGCGAAACATCGGAGGGAAGCAATACGCGGCGAGCCTCAATGCCAACCTTCTCGCAGCGCTTGAGGGCACCGCGCTCGTAGGATAGGTCGTCCTCGCGCTCGCCCACGCGCACGATAGCAAGCGTCGGAACAACGCCGCGCTCACGCAAAGCCGCGCAGCGAGCAGCGAGCTCCTCGGTCAAAGCACGGGCAACGGGAGCACCCTTCAGCAGTTCTGCCATGGCTATCCCCTCTTCCTTGCGGCGTCAGCAGCGCGGCGCGCCAGCGCATCGGCGCGCGGCAGCCACGTATCCAACAGTTCATCGCACGCCGCCTCGAGCTCTTCGGCGCGTGCCCGGTCTTTCATAGACGTGGTGTTCGCAAAGAGCGTCAAGCTCGCGCCCTGCATGGCGGCGCGGCAGAACACGGCACCGCAGGCCACATCGGACAGCAACTGGCGCGAGCCCTTATCGGCC
>CALLRY010000269.1:0-9256 GCA_938014285.1 uncultured Collinsella sp.
CGTTCTCGGCGAGCGAGCGGATAAACGAAATCTCGACGCCCAACATATCGGGAATGGTCTCGATGGGATGCAGCTTTTGCTTAGTCTCCTTGGGCTCCGTCTTGAGCGGAACATCGGACAGCAAGCCCACCTCGTAAGCGAGCGTTGACAGGTCCGTGGCGTTTTCCAAGCGCTGCTTAATCACGTTGAGCGGCATGTAGCGAGTCTTCTGCAAGTGCAGAATGACCTCCAGGCGATCAACGTCCTCCTTGGAGTACTGACGGTATCCCTTAGGCGTACGATGAGGGGTAATGAGCCCCTCATCCTCTAGAAATCTAATTTTTGAGTTCGAAAGATCGGGGTATGCGCCTCGAAGTAGGTTGACGACTTGGCCGATACTCAGATAGTTGCGTTCGGCCATGCCCTACTCACCGGTTTCGATGCGCTCCGGCGTGCTCTCGTGGTAGATGAGCGTAAACGTACCGATCTGGACGGAAGAACCGTCGTGCAGCGGGGCTGCATTGACGATAGCACCGTCGACCCAGGTGCCATTGAGCGAGCCCAAGTCCTCGATGCGAGCGCCGAGGCCCTCGCGGATAATGCGCGCGTGGCTGCGCGAAACGGTCATGTCATTGAGGAAGATGCCGTTCGCGGGATCGCGACCGATGGTGGTCACGTCTTCCTCGAGCTCAAAGGCGGCACCAGTCTGCGGACCCTTGACGATGGACAGAACGGGGGCGGTGATGCGCACGTTGGCCATGAGGTCGGGAACGGTGACGTCGCTTGAAGGCACGCGGAATACGCAGGTAGCGTCAGCAGTCTTATCATTCTGAGGCATATTGTTAACCATGTTGTCCATGACAACCCCTAACTTATCGCGGACGTGCCGCAAATAATGAACCGTACGTAATCATACCCCAACGAATCAGTCTTCGATTTCAGGGTTCAGAAAGTCGATGTCCTCGTCCTCGGGATGCGTGAGAGCCTGTTTAATGGCTCCGCCCTTAATAGAGTAGATGACAGCCGTGAGCATGGAGAAGATCACGCCGCCGTACACAAAGAAGATGCCGAGGGGCACCGAGCTTCCGTTGAGGCCCGGGAAGGCCGTAAGGGATGAAGGTAGAAGATGCAGGCCGTCAATAACGGGGAACCCGAGCAGCATGAGCGAGAAGCCGGTCATGAGCAGTGCAGTGGCAATCTTTCCGGGAAAGACGACATCGATGGGGCGACGGTGATAATGACGAACGATAAGCGTGCCGATGCCCAGATAGATGTCGCGGCCAATAATGAGCACGCAGACCCAGATGGGCAGCTCTCCGCGGACCACCAGCCCAAGTACGCCGGTGAACAGCAGCGCGCGGTCGCAAATGGGATCCATGACCTTGCCGAGCCATGAGACCGTCTTAGTCATACGGGCGATCTGACCGTCCATCCAGTCGGTGGAGGCGGCGACGGCGTAGATAACGATGGCGATGACGCGGCTGTTGTCCGTCACAAACAGGTACAGAAATACCAGGGTGAGGATCAGGCGCGTGAAGGTGATGAAATTGGAGATCGTAAAGATCTTATTCGACGGGTAATCGGAAGTGCCGATAAGCTCCTTTTTGATCTTCTTTTTGATGCCCACAGGACTCCCCCGCTGGTTAACGACAAAACTTTCGATACTATACCCGTTCCGGCGATGTCTATCCAGCGTAAGCATAGAGAGTCCAGACATATGGAGGACGGTATCGGGCAGGATGTCTATCGCTTTTGTGTACGTCAGCCTCCAAACATGTCATCAATTGTCGTATTTGGAGGTTGACGTACAAGTTTTTGTTGAGCGAAAGTATCGATTAATAAAGCCGTTGATTCTTCGTTGCTTACTTTATTGATTCTTAACAAAAAAGGTCAGGCACTAGGTGCCTGACCTGCAAACTTCTTGGCAGGACGACTGGATTCGAACCAGCGACCCCTTGACCCCCCAGCGGGGTCAGAATGACCCTGACCTGTGCTTATTTTGTTAAAACACGCGCAGATAGCGCAAGTAGCGCATTTCCGCATTTGCAAATTTTACCAGCTCAGCGCGGTCTGTCCAGATAGCATATTTTCGGCTTCGAGGAGCGCGGTGCAGCCGATGATTTAATCAACGGGGGTAGGAGCCCCGAATCGTCGCCTCTCCGGGTTCCCGCAGGTGGGCCCGCCTGTTTCTAATCAACTGCGGATTTAGGAGCAGACATGCAGAACGAGAAATGCAGCAATAAAACCTTACGCGTATGCGGAGCCGGCGGCGTGAGGAAGAACAAGGGCAAATGGCAGGCTGTCGTGACGGTGGCCGACGAGATGACCGGGAAGAAGGTCCAGAGGACCAGGAACACCCGCGTGCCCTGCCTGAAGCAGAGCACGCGGGGAAAGGCGGCGGCGATGCGCGTCCTCGCGGAATTCAGGTCGGAGGTCGAGCTGGAACTCGCCGAGGCCGAGGAGGCGAGGGCCGCTGTCGGCACCGGGCTTCCCGCCGAACAGCGGGACGACTACGCCGCGCTGCCGCTCTCCGAGGCGCTCGAGAAGTTCATCGACTTCTGCCTGGAGATGAACAGGATCACCCCGACGACCCGCGACGACTACCACTACAGCGCCCTGCACATCGAGCGCGACGAGCTCGGCCTCGTCCCCGTCAACGAGGTGACGACCGACGACGTCAACGCGTGGTCGAGGCGCAGGATCGCTCTGGGCACGGCGCCCGACACGCTCAACAAGTCCTTCAAGCTCGGCAAGCGGCTCTACGCCGTCCTGCTGAAGAGGAGCAACGACACGATCGGGAGGAACCCGTTCGACGGCGCCCTCGCGCCCAGGGTCATCGCCAGGCCCAGGAACGCGCTGCGCTCCGACCTCGTGCCGAAGCTCAACTCGGTGACCTCGATGATGCCGGACTCGACCTTCAGGAGGGCGGTCGTGCTCGCCCTGCACACCGGGATGCGCATCGGCGAGGTCTGCGGCCTGCGCTGGTGCGATGTCGACTTCGAGTCGGGGCTCATCACGGTCAGGCACTCCGTGGCCTACGTCAAGGAAAGGGGCTCCTTCATCAAGGACACCAAGAACCACGACCTGAGGACGATCCCCATCGACCCGGTGGGCCTACTCCCCTTCCTGAAGGAGATCCACGAGATCGATTCGCAGAGGCTCCGGGAGGCGTCGACCCTCGGCACGCGCGACCTCGCGGACAGCTACGTCGTGTCGCGGCCGGACGGCTCCTTCGCCACCACCAGCTACATCCGCAGGGCGTTCAAGACGTTCTCGGAGACCAACGGCCTCATGGGCACCAACGACGAGCTGATCACGTTCCACGGCCTTCGCCACACGTTCGCAACGCAGTGGATCCGCCAAGGCGGCGATATCAAGGCGCTCCAATCGATCCTCGGCCACAAGGACGCCATGGCGACGCTCAACGTCTACGCCGACATCGAGCCCATCTCCAAAATCCATAACATGCTGCGCGCCACGCCGTGCCTTTGGCGCGGGCACCTCGGGCCGAGGGTCGATCCGGGTCCTATGTTCCAACAGAGGATCCAGGAGTCCATCGAGACGCTCCAGGCGTTCGGCTACGGCATCACCGAGCCGGACGACCGAAATATCGCCATACGCGACGTGAAGACGAACAGTTGGCTCTAGCTCACCGAGTACGCGGCAGTGCTGGGCCCATCCCAACTGAGGTCACGGTGGTCCGATAGGGGCGCCGCCCGCGGCATGCGCCGCGGAGCGGTATCCCCTACCGAAGGGCGGGGATGCCCTCCGCTTCCAGTTCGGAATCAGCCGTCGGAGGCGTTCGGCTGACTGCGGGAACGGCCTGTCCGCTCAATGTGTTCGGCTGAGATCGGAAATCAACCCAACACGAGCCGGACACGCGCCAGACGGCTCTTCCCCGTACGGCCTTCCCCCTTACGCTCATGTTGCAGGCATGTAACGCCGCAGCGAGCGCGCCTTTTTTGCGCCAGACAGGTACAATGATGAACACTGTACCGTAGCGGAGCGCCCCGCGCGCGCCGCAATCACGCGAAAGGGTTTCCCATGGCCGAGATCTCGTCCTCCCGCATCGTCATCACCGTCCTTGGCAAGAACCGCCCCGGTATCGTCGCCGGCGTCACCCGTGTTCTGGGCGAGGCCAACGTCGACATCCGCGACATTACGCAGTCCATTATCGAGGACATCTTCACCATGACCATGCTGGCCGACACCGCCGAGTCCAAGCTCGACTTCGCCGAGCTGCAGAAGGCCCTGGCCGAGGCAGGCGAGCTTTCGGGCGTCAACGTGTCCATTCAGCGCGAGGACGTCTTTAACTTTATGTACCGCCTGTAGCGAACAAGCCGCTCGGGGCAGCTTGACGTCATATCGTCCAAGCGCGCGGCCCCAAAGCGGACCGGAGAGGAGCGCGCATGGCCTACGACGCCAAGAAAATCTACTACCGCTTCGACGATCACCTGAGCCGCCTGGTTCTGGATTACGAGGCGAGCCGTCAGATTTCGCCCGAAAGCGAAAACCTCTACCACGGCCTGCCGACCGCCCCATACGACGAGGACCTGTTCGTAGAGCACAATGTCAAGCGCGGCCTGCGCAATGCCGACGGCTCGGGCGTGGTCGCGGGCCTCACTCGCATCTCGGATGTGCACGGCTACAACAAGGTCGACGGAAAGGTCGTGCCCGATCAGGGCAAGCTCACGCTTCGCGGCTACAGCATCGAGGATCTGGTCAACAATGCCCAGGCCGAGAATCGCTACGGCTACGAGGAAGTCGCCTATCTGCTTATCACGGGTTCGCTGCCCAACAAGGAAGAGCTCGACGGCTTTTGCGAGCGCCTGGGCGCCTTTAGACATCTGAGCGACGAATACGTCAAAGAGTTCCCTATGACCACGGTGTCGTCGAGCATCATGAACGTGCTCCAGCGCGCCGTGCTGCTGCTCTACGCCTTCGACGCCGAGCCCGACGCCATTACACCCGAGCACGAAATCGACGTCGCCATCTCCATGCTCGCCCGTCTCCCCCGCATCGCCGCCTTCGCACACATGGCCTCGGTCGCCAAGCTTCGCGGCTCCGAGGTTCACGTGCCGCACCCCACGCCCGGCCTCTCCACCGCCGAGACCATCCTACAGGTCCTGCACGGCGGCATGGCGTTCACCCGCGATGAGGCGATGCTGCTCGACGTTATGCTCATGCTGCATGCCGAGCACGGCGGCGGCAACAACTCCACCTTCGCTTGCCGCGTGCTGTCGTCTTCGGCCACCGACCCGTATTCCGCCTACGCCGCGGCTATCGGCTCGCTCAAGGGCCCGCGCCACGGCGGCGCCAATGCCAAGGTCGTGTCTATGCACGAGGACATCCGCGCGCATGTCTCCAACTGGGAGGACGAGGACGAGGTCGCGGCCTACCTGGGCAAGATCCTCGACAAGCAGGCCTTCGACGGCACGGGCCTCATCTACGGCATGGGCCACGCCGTCTATACGCTCAGCGACCCGCGCGCCGAGGTCTGCCGCCGTTACGCGCGCTCACTGGCAGCCAAGAAGGACTTGGGCGAAGAGTTCGCGCTCATCGAGCGTATCGAGCGCCTGGCACCCCAGGTCATGCGCGACCACGGCATGACCAAGCCCATCTGCGCCAACATCGACCTGTACACGGGCTTTATCTACAAGATGCTCGGCGTGCCCGAGACGCTCTTTACGCCGCTATTCGCCGTCGCCCGCATGGCCGGCTGGTCGGCGCACCGCATGGAAGAGCTCTTCTGCGCGCACCGCATCATCCGCCCCGCCTACCGCCCGGTGATCGAGCCGCTGGAGTACAAGCCACTCGCCGACCGCTAGGACGCGGACCGTTATAGAACTCGAGCGTGGCCAGGGCATCGCCGCCTTCGGCCACGCTTTTTATGCCAGTAGAAAGGGCTGCATCAAATGATTGTGTTTTCCGATATGGACGGAACGCTGCTGACGAGTGATAAGCAGATGAGCGACGCCACCTGGGCAATGCTCGACGAACTCGCTCGACGTGGGATTGAGTTTGTGCCCTGCACGGGGCGCCCGCTGTCAGGCATCTTTGAGCCCATCCTCGCCCTACACTACGCGGTCTGCGCCAACGGCGCCAGCGTCTGGCAGCTCGACGAGGATACGCCCACCGACGCCTCGCGCGCCACGTGCATCTTGAGCCGTCCGCTCGACCGTGGCATTGCCCACCGCATCCATCGCATTGCCGCCGGCCACGATGTGACCTTCGATATCTTCGCGGATGGGCAGTGCTTCCTCCCCCGCTCGCTATACGGGCGTCTGGATGAGTTCTGTGGCGGCGACCCCCACATCGCGGCTTCGCTCAAGCGCACACGAACACCGATCGACATGGATATCGACAGCAAGATCGACGAGGTCGAGACGCTCGAACGCATCGCCATGTACTGGCACGACCCGGCCGATCGCGACGCCATCGCAGCAGAGCTCGACACGCTCGGAGGCATTGAGGTCACGCGTTCGTACGCCATGAATATCGAGGTCATGGGTGAGGGCGCCACCAAGGGAACGGCCCTCACGTGGCTGTGCGAGCATCTGGGCGAGCCCCTTGCCGACGCCTGGGCGTTCGGCGACAACATCAACGACATCCCCATGCTGCAGGCAGCGGGCCACGGCATGGCCATGATCAACGCCGAGCCCGAGGACCGCGAGGCCGCCGACGCCATCACCGAATACGACAACGACCACGACGGCGTCGCCCGCACCATCATGGCCGCTCTCGCCTAGCAGCAGCAACCCGGCAGGGTAGCTAAAACAGTCATTGGGGACGTTCTTGAATGACTAGTCGTTGGGGACAGTCTTCGCGAAAAAGCTGCAAGGACTGCCCCCCACTGCCGGCAGAAAAGGAACGTCCCCATCTGCCGGATTAAGTGAGACTCTCCAGCACGCGACGGAGCTCCTGCTGGACGGCGTGGTCGCGATTACAACCCACCACGCGATCGGCCACTGCCTTGAGCGCGGGGCGCGCGTTTTCCATCGCGCAGCCCGTACCGACAAAGCGAATGATCTCGTAGTCGTTCATCGAGTCGCCAAACGCCATAACCTCGTCGCGTTCGACTCCATAGTGCTCCATGAGCTGTGCGATGCCCGAGGCCTTCGACACGCCGGGCTGCATGGCATCGATCCACGCGTTGCCCGAAGGCGCAAAAGTAAAGAGCTGACCGAGTTCGCGCTGTAGTACGTAAGCGCTGTCCATAACGGCACCGTCATCGCAAAAGATACTCGCCTTGATGATATTTACGCTGGGATCGGGCAGCTCCCAAATGCGCTCGGCATTGGGAAGGTCCTTATCGACCTCACGCACGAACTTGCACTCGTCATCGAGCAAGAAGGACTTGGTTCGGTCAAAAAGTGCAAGATGCAGATTGGGAAACGTCGCGACGGCCTGGGCGAGCCTTCGAATCGCCAGGTGCGAATACACCTCGCGGTCTACCATCTTACCGTCGGCGTAGACCTGGGCGCCGTTAGCGGCGACAAAGTCCATCTTGTCGCGAACAGGTGCAAAGAACTCGCACAGGCGGTCGTAACGACGGCCTGACGATGCGGCGAAATGCACGCCATGCTCGTGTAGCGCCAGAATCAGTTCGTAGGTCTCGGGAGGCACCTGGCCGTTTTCGTCAAGCAACGTGCCGTCCATATCGGATGCAATCAGTTTAAACATAGAAAAGCTCCCTTCGGGCTTGATGGAATCGGACGTATATCCAATTCCAACGTACCCAAAGGGAGCTCAAATAAGACTCTGCGGGCGTAAACGTTACAAGGACCTAGCAAATAGCTCACACATGCCAGAGGTCTCACGGTCGCGGCGTCAGGCGACACGCCACCCCGACGACTAGTCGTTTAAGAACGTCCCCGATGACTAGTCGGCGTAGGTGAAGGTCGTGACGTCGAACATGCCCTCGGGGCGGATGCGGAGCGTCGGGATCACCGGCAGGGGCAGGAAAATGATGCCCATGATGGGGTCGAGCGGCGGCTCGATGCCCATGGCACGCGCCTTGACCATAAAGTCGTCGTGCTGCGCGGCGACATCCTCGGCCGTGCCCTCGCTCATCAGGCCACCGAGCGCCAGCGGAATGCGCGCCACGACCTCGCCGTTGCGCACCAGCACGTGACCGCCCTGGCCCACGGCATCAACGGCGGCCATCATATCGGCGGCGTTGTCGCCCACGACGCACACGTTGTGCGAGTCGTGTCCGATCGTCGAGGCGATGGCACCACCCGTGATGGTAAAGCCGCGCACCCAGCCGCGGCCGATATGCTTGCCAACGAGTCCCAGGCCAGCGGGGCCGTCACCGTCGGCGCCCTCGGCCTGCAGCGACACGCCGCGGCCGTGGCGCTCGATCAGCATAATACGGCGCAGGCCCTCGGCGCTCTCGGGACGAACCATGCCCGTGATGGCCTTGCCCGGCACCACGTCAATCACGGCCTCGCCCGGCTTAAAGGCATAGTCGAATACGTCGAGCGAAAGCTTCGGCAGCTTAACGGAGGCGCGCAGCTCATCGGCAAGGGCCGCAACCTCGGCCATCTCGGGTGCGATCTCGCCCACAAAGGTGCCGTCCTGCGCCACCAGGGCACCGGCGGCATATACACGATGCGGAGCCGTGGCAAACGTCAGGTCATTGAGCACCAGCAGGTCGGCACGCTTGCCCGGGGCAATCGCACCGCGGAGCTCGTGCGGGTCGCGGCAGCCGTGATCCAGGCCAAACGCCTCGGCCGTGGAGAGGGACGCCATAGAGATAGCGACCACGGGGTCGATACCGGCCTCAATCGCCACGCGGCAGGCATTGTCGATCATGCCGGTTGCAAGCGCATCGGAAGGAGCGCGGTCGTCAGTCGCAAAGCAGCAGCGGCGGGCGCGCGCGGGATTCTCCAGCAGCATCGGCGACAGGTTGGCCAGATCATGGCTGCACGTGCCCTCACGCAGCATCACGTACATGCCGCGAGACAGCTTGTCGAGCGCCTCCTCGGGAATCGTCGACTCGTGGTCGGCAATAATACCCGCCGCGGCATAGGCATTGAGGTCCTTGCCGGCAACGAGCGGCGCATGGCCGTCGACCTGCTTGGACGGCGTCTGGTTGGCAGCATCGATGCGAGCGCAGGTCTCGGGATCGGCCATAAAGACGCCCGGCAGGTTCATCATCTCGCCCAGGCCAAAAACGTCGCCCGGATGCTCGGCAAAAAACGCCTGCATGTCAGCAGCGGTAATCACAGCGCCCGCTTGCTCATCGGGCAGCGCGGGCACGCATGAGGGCATC
>CALLRY010000270.1:0-2136 GCA_938014285.1 uncultured Collinsella sp.
TACTCAGCGTGGTGGCTCTTGATCAGACGGGCCACGCCGCCGCCGACGGTTCCAAGACCGATGAGGCCGACGTTCACGGTGCGCAGGGGTTCGCTCATAGATAGCTCCTTCGTGCATCTTATGGATGGATTAACCGCTTAAAGGTTGAGTGCATTCTAGCGTGAACCGAGGGCGCGTGCTCGCCAGGCAACAGGAGTCGCACAAAACGGCACCCCCGAAACGCTGCGGAAACATTGGAAACATGCTCGCTACAAACGGAACTCCGTAACAAACTGTCAACGTTTGCACCATAAGGTTTGCCCTGTACCGCAAGACGGCCGCACCGCGGCCAGCGAAAAGGGGGGCACCATGTTTAGCATCAACAACGTACTTAACCGCAGGAGTTTCTTGGCTGGCGCCGCGGCGCTCGCTGGTTGCTCGTCGGGTGGCTCGGAGGGCGGCTCCGCCGATGACGGCAAGACCTTCAAGATCGGTGTCATCGGCCCTCTGACCGGCGCCGCGGCAACCTATGGCGTTTCGGCCGAGAAGGGTGCCAAGCTCGCCGCCAAGGATTTCTCGACCAAGGACCTCAAACTCTCGCTTAAGTCCGAGGATGACGTCGCTGACGGCGAGAAGGCTATCAACGCCTTCAATACCCTGTGTGACTGGGGCATGCAGGCGCTCGTCGGTCCGGTCACCACCGGTGCTGCCGTCGCTGTCTCGGGCGAGATTGCCGACGACATGCTCATGGTCACGCCCTCGGCCTCGTCTCTCGACGTCACCAAGGATAAGACCACGGTCTTTCAGGTTTGCTTCACCGATCCCACCATGGGCGCCAGCGCCGCGAAGTTCTTGGCCGAGAAGTACGCGGATGCCAAGATTGCCCTGTTCTACAACTCCGGCGATACGTACAGCTCGGGTGTTGCCGATGCCTTTGCCGAGCAGGCCAAGGAGTCCAAACTTGATATCGTCGATACCGAGACCTTTAAGGACGATTCCTCCACGAGCTTTACCAACCAGCTCACCAAGGCCAAGGAGGCCGGCGCCACGCTCATCTTTGCGCCGATCTACTACACGCCGGCGTCCGTTTTGCTCAAGAACGCCAAGGACATGGGCTACGACATGACCCTCATGGGTACCGACGGCATGGACGGCCTGCTCTCTGTGGAGGGCTTCGATACCTCTCTTGCCGAGGGCGTATTGCTCATGACCCCGTTTTCGGCTGACGATGAGAAGAATGCCGACTTCGTCAAAGCCTATAAGGATGCCTACGACGAGACACCCAACCAGTTTGCCGCCGACGCCTACGATTGCGTCCACGCCATTGTCGAGGCCATCGACAAGGCGGGGATTGACATTACGGCCGACGGTGCCGACATTGCCGGCGACCTTGCCAAGGCCATGCGCAAGATCAAGATCGAGGGCCTGACGGGCGAGCTGACGTGGAACGACAAGGGCCAGGTTGAAAAGCCCGCTACGGCATATGTGATTCAGGGCGGCAAGTACATCGCCGCCTAGGTGCGTACAAAACGCGACCGGTGAGGCTGTTTTAATCAGGGCAGGGGCGCTTGTAACAGAATGGAAATATTACTTTCACACAATAAAGTGGCTAAACTGTATAAACCAATAGAAATACGCAGAAATATGGATAAATGGACAAATCCAAAGAAAAGTTGAAATAATCGACACTTTTCTCAACTAAAGCGTCTACTATTTTGCGAACGCCGAACACGGCGAAGGATGGCCTGTCGGGTAACCGAAACCCGACGAGATTTGAGAGGAGAGCCGCATGTCGAGCCTCACCGGTAAGTCATTGAACCCTGTTATGAATCGCAGGAGCGTTATCGCGAGCGCAGCAGGTCTGGGGGCGATGTCCATTCTAGCTGGCTGCTCCTCCAACGGCGGCGACAGCGGTTCCGCTTCGGGCGACGCTTCGTTTAAGATCGGCACCATCGGCCCGCTGACCGGCGCCAACGCGTCCTACGGCAAGTCCGTTACCCAGGGTGTCGAGCTTGGCTGCAAGGATTTCTCGACCAAGGAGCTGCCGCTTGCCAGCAAGGCCGAGGATGACCAGGCCGATGGCGAGAAGGCCGTCAACGCCTTTAACACCCTGCTCGACTGGGGCATGCAGGCCCTCGTCGGCCCGACCACCACGGG
>CALLRY010000271.1:0-3671 GCA_938014285.1 uncultured Collinsella sp.
GCGGGGCGGTGCCGTGGCTCGAAGACGCCGACATCCCGGCCGACTGGGACCAGGCCAACAGGTTCCGCATGAGGACCACCAAGGCCATCTACGACCACGACATGCAGCCGAGGACCAGGCTCGTGGCCGAACTGGAGAGGCGGCTCGAACAGGCCGAACGGGCCGAGAGCGAACGGCCAAGCCCCGAACAGGTGAAGGCCCTCGCACTGCGTATGGCCGAACAACGCGCGCAGGCGGAGAACCCGACGCAGGACACGAAACGGCCCGCACCGTCCGGCGACGAGCCACTGGACCTCAGCGAGCCCGAGGACTGGGGAGAGGCCAGCCCGTTCGAATCACGCCAGGCCCCCAGGACCAAGGCCGACCTGCTCAACGAGATCAGACAGCGCACGGACAGGCTCACAGGCCAGCGGGAGGCCGAACAGCGGCAGATCGACCCATGGAGCGCGCAACCGCCCCAGAGGCGCGGACACGGCCGCTAGAACAGCTTTCCGGCGTTCTGCGCATGATGTTCGCGGTTGCGAGCGTCAAACGCGCAGAAACGGCATTCCCCGGCCTCCACGGTGCCGTCGAAGTGGTCACGCGCGGCCGTCACGTCGAACAGCTCAGTGGTCGTGAACACCTCGCCGTACCCGGCGACGCTCGTCCAATGGCCCGCATCCTCCGCCTTCCTCGCCTCCACGGGCCTGGCGTCGATCACCGGAGGGGTCTCGCGGGCGAACGTGAACACGAACCCCGACAGCCTGCGTTTCACGTACTGGCGCTCGATCTTCAGTCCAAGGAGTGGCCCACACTCCTCGATAATCGGCTTGAGGACTCGTTTGTTGAGATCTCTCACTTGCTCGGCTGTGGATTTGGGAACGCTGAGCAGTCGGCAGAACTCGTCGCGGCTGATCTTCCAGATTCCGGAGCTGCGGTATTGTTTGGCCCTGCGGTAGAACTCCTTGGCGTACTTGCTTTTGAGGTCGGCGAACTCGGCCAGCTCGAAGCGCGTGAACTGGCTGGTCAGGTCGTTGAGCAGGAACGCGAACTCCTCGTTGACCCCAACCGCGAGGGTCGCCTCCTGCGGGTCGGTAACGAACTTCGTGAACAGCGCGAACTGGATGATCTTGCCCGAATCCTCGAACATGTAGTTCAACGCCAGCAGCCGCGCGTTCGTCTGCACGATCTTGTCGGCCAGCTGCCTGTTGGTCAGGTTCTTCCTCAGCCGCATGAGGCCGCGCAGCTCCTCGAACGAGAACTCCACCGTGGCCGTGCCCTTCTCCCTCACCCTTGAGGCGATCGCCATGAGCACGTCCAGGTGCACGGCGTCGAACTTCTTCAGTGCCACGTTGTTGAACTGGTTGCTGAACTTCACGATCTCATTGGACATGGCCTTAGCATAGCTCCTATGGGGGACTCAAATTAAGTTAGTCCACAAATAATTTGAGTCCCCACCTTGATCAAAAAGGAGACACATTTTAGCAACGTCCCCGGTTCGCTCCCTTTTTGTCCCCGGTTCGCTCCCTTTTTGTCCCCGGTTCGCTCCCTTTTTGTCCCCAGTAACATCCTCTGAGCCCAATGTTTCCAAGGGCTGCGGAGGGCCTAAAAGAATGTAAAAAGATTTTAAAAGATTTAAAAAGGGCGCACGGCGCCTTTTTTTTGGACGTCAGATCAGGCCATCGGAGGGCGTTTGGGGAGTCCTGCGTTCGGGGTTGACCGGCTCGTATGAGGGTGGCTGGTATCCGCTTGGCCCGTCGTCCGCCCAGAGGTCGCTGATCTCGCCGTCCCTTCTGCCCCATTCCTCGCTCAGCGCCTCGTACACCAGGTCGTGCAGGTTCCAGTTCATGCCATCGCTGGTTCTGACGTTGTGTTCCAGGGCCTTGGTGACGGTGGTCTTGAGGTCCTCGCGGCTCGTGTAGTTGGCCATCACGTCGGTGGAGCACATGGCTTCCACCAGCGAGCCGAGCTGCACGAGGCGGGCTATGCGCTCCTTGGCCCTCTCGTCGCCGCCCTCGAAGCCCGCGGCCGACTCGGCCATCGCGCCGACCTCGATCAGGCGCTTGGTGCGGGCCCTGCGTTCGCGTTCCCTGCGCCGCGCCATGAGGTCGTTCTCGCGGGCCTTGAGCTGGGCCTGCCTCTCCTGCAGGGACTTGATCTGCTCATCCAGGCTCTTCACCATCGAAACGGCTCCTTACATGGTCTGCATCATCCGTATGGTGATATGATTCTACCAGCAAGGAAATCCCTAATCAAAGATTAGGGCGCACTTACATGCAACCGGAGGTTGCATTTTCCGTAAGCGCGCCCTCCGGGGGCCACGGGCGTTGCCCTTTGGATTCCCACCCTTCCGGGGGAGCCTCCCGGCAGGCCCGGGGGTGCTCGCCGCACCCCTGGGAACCCCTTGCCGCAGGGCCGAGGCCCCGCACCCCGCCGCCCGCGCCGATCACGAAAGGAGCCGAAGCCGATGGCGATCTACCATCTGTCCGTCTCCAACGTGAGCCGCGCGAGCGGTTCCAAGGCCACGGCCACGCTCTCGTACATCACCGGCAAGCGGGTGCATGACGAGCGGCGCGGCGAGACCTACGACTACGGGCGCAAGGAGCGCGTGCTGCGCGTCGGCACCCTGCTGCCGGAGGGCGCGCCGGCCGAGTACGCCGACCCCGCCGTGCTGTTCAACGCGGTCGAGCTGCACGAGACCGGACGGACGGCGAGGCCGGCCAAGAAGATCGTCGTGGCCCTGCCGCGCGAGTTCACCCCCAGGCAGCGCGTGCAGGCGCTGGAGGAGTACATCCGCGAGAACCTGAACGCGGACGGCTACGCGGCCACCTACGCCATCCACGACGACGGGCGGGGCAACAACCCGCACGCGCACATCCTCGTCGCCAACCGGCAGATCGACCCGGCCACGGGCGGCTGGGCCAGGCTCAAGCAGCGCATGGAGTACGTGCTGGACGAGCGGGGAGAGCGGGTGCCGCTGATCGACCCCGAGACCGGCAGGCAGAAGACCGACAAGCGGGGCCGCAGGCAGTGGAAGCGCACGAGCGTGTCCCTGAACCCGCTCGACCGGAAGGCCAAGCTCAAGGCCCTGCGCGAGTCCTGGGCGAACACCTGCAACGCGCGGCTGGACGAGACCGCGAGAATCGACCACAGGAGCCTCGAAGACCAGGGCAGCGACCTCGAACCCACCATCCACGAGGGATACGCCGCCAGGGCCATCGAACGGGCCGGAGGCGTCAGCGAGAGGTGCCAGACCAACCGTGAGATCAGGCGCAGCAACAGCCTGCTGACCGCCGTCCGCGCCGAACTCGGACGGATATTCGACCGCCTGGGCGAGCTGTTCGCCGCCAAGATCAGGCAGCTGCGCCAACGCCAGGCGAGGCCGGAACCGGCCAGGGAGCCGAACTGGCGCTACTTCGAGGGCGACGCGCGCCGCCAGCTCGAAGCCGACAAGGCCGACCACACGGCCGCGATCCGCGGAAAACTCATGGACGCGAGGGCCGACGTGAGGAACCGCGAGGAGTGGTGGAGGAGCCACGGCACCGAGGAGCACGAGGCCGCCAAGCAGATCATCGACGTGGCGCGAGCCGCCTCGCGCGAGGCCAGGGACGCGAACGTCTTCAAGCGCGGCAGGCTGCTGCGGAACGCCGAACAGGTGGCCGGAGAGCAGTCCGAGAAGCTGCGCGGGGCGG
>CALLRY010000272.1:0-4783 GCA_938014285.1 uncultured Collinsella sp.
GGGTTTCATGCGTCCTGCGGAATATTTTCAGAGCTTTACCCTGTAGGGTCCCTGCCGCCACGTAGCAATCAGGGAATCCGGGGTGGACGGCGGCTTGGCTACGAGCTGGAGCTGAAAATCTGAATGGATGGGTGCCGTTGCTGGGAGCGCAGGCGTTGCTGGCGGTGATCACTTTGGAACTGGAATTTCCGCCTACTAGTAAAAAGGCCTCCGGAGCTGTTGCTCTGGAGGCCTTTCGTTTACTTGCAAATGCGCGCGTTAGTTGTTCTTGGTCAGGCGCTCGACGTCGTGGGCGATCATGTATTCCTCGTCGGTGGGGATGACCATGACCGTGACGGCGGAACCGGCGGCACTGATGACCTGCGGGCCGTTGCCCACGGCCTCGCGGTTCTTGTTGTTGTCGATGCGTACGCCCAGCCACTCAAAGCAGTCGCAGAAGGCCTTGCGAATCGACCAGTCGTTCTCGCCGATGCCGGCGGTAAAGGTAATGGTGTCCACGCCCGCCATGGAAGCGATCATGGAACCGGCCTGCTGCATGGCCTTATAGGCGAACATATCGAAGGCGAGAAGGCAGCGCTCGTCGCCCTCGGAGGCGCGCGTGCGGATGTCGCGGGCGTCGTTGGAGATGCCCGAGATGGCAAGCAGACCAGACTGCTTGTTCATCATGTCATCGACTTCCTGATAGCTGTAGCCGCCCTCGCGCTGCAGGTAGCACACGGTAGCCGGGTCGATGGAGCCGCAACGGGTACCCATCATCAGGCCGTCGAGCGGCGTGAGGCCCATCGTGGTATCGCGGCACACGCCGTCCTCGATGGCGGCGAGCGAAGCGCCGTTGCCCAGATGGCACGAAAGCAGACGGTGGCAGCGCGAGCCCAGGATCTCCTTGGCCATCATCCACTCGTAGCGGTGGCTCGTACCGTGTGCGCCGTACTTGCGCACGTGGTACTTGTCGCACACGTCCTTGGGCAGCGCGTAGGTGTAGGCGACCTCGGGCATGGTCATGTGGAACGAGGTGTCGAAGACCGCCACGCTGGGCAGCTCCGGATACTTCTCACGGCAATACTCAATCGCTGCGGCCTCGCCGTAGTTGTGCAGCGGAGCAAGCGGTGCCACCTCAAGAATCTTGGCCATAACCTCGTCGTCGACAACCGCGGAATCATCGAAGTGCCAGCCGCCCTGAACGATACGATGCCCAATGCCATCAATCGTAAAGTCGGTCTTCTCGAGCTCCTCGAGCACGCGAGCGATAGCAGAGCGATGATCGGGGAAAGGGACCTCCTCGGTCTGCTTAGCGCCACCGTTCTCGGAGTGGCCAAAGATGCCCATGTCCGATCCGATACGCTCGCAGTTGCCCTTGGCGAAAACCTCGCGGGTATCGGTATCCAAAAGCTGATATTTGAGGCTTGAGCTGCCGGCGTTGACAACAAGTACGTTCATGAGACTCCTTTGCAGTGCAATACGGTCGACGCAGACCCCTTAAGGCGGCCGCATGTTAATAAGAAGTTATCATAACTTAATAAATAGCTATCAGGCATATCGCCCAACGAGCACAAAAGAAGGGCCGAACGGCACTCGGTCGTCCAGCCCCTCCCCTCTTGCAATTACTTGCCGTTGACGATGCGCTCGACGTCGGAAGCGATCATGAACTCCTCGTCCGTGGGAATGACGAAAATCTTGACCTTGGAATCCTTGGCAGACAGGCACCAAGCGCCGTCACCACGCAGGGCGTTGCGCGCATGATCCATCTTGACGCCCATAAAGGCCAGACGGTCGGCAACGCCGGCGCGAACAGCCGGAGCGTGCTCGCCGATGCCGGCGGTAAAGACCAGGGTGTCCATGCCGCACATGGAAGTGGCCATCTCGGCAGCCTTGGCGGCAATCTTGTAGACGAACATATCGAAGGCGAGCTGAGCCTCGGGGTCACCGGCAGCGGCGAGCTCCTCGACGTTGCGGCAGTCGTTGGTCTTGCCGCCGGTCACAGCCAAAAGGCCGGACTTCTTGTTCATCATCTCATCGACCTCGTCGAAGGTGTACCCGCCTTCGCGCTGCAGGTAGCACACGGTAGCCGGGTCGATGGAGCCGCAGCGGGTGCCCATCATGACGCCGTCGAGCGGGGTGAGGCCCATGGTGGTGTCCATGCACTTGCCGTCCTCGATGGCGCACAGGGAAGCGCCGGAGCCGATATGGCACACGACGACCTTGCGAGCCTCGCCGTTGGTCATCTCGGCGACCTTCTTGGAGATGTAACGGTAGCTGGTGCCGTGGGCGCCGTACTTACGGATGTGCAGCTTGTCGCAGACGTCCTTGGGCAGGGCGTAAGTCTTGGCGACCTCGGGCATGTTGAAGTGGAAAGCGGTGTCGTAGACCGTGACGTTGGGCAGGTCGGGATACTGCTCCAGGCAGTACTCGATAACGTTGGCCTCGGGGTTGTTGTGCAGCGGCGCCAGCGGAGCGACCTCGCGGATCTTGGCGAGGACGTCCTCGTCGACGAGGGAGGAATCGCCGAAGTACCAGCCACCCTGAACGATACGGTGACCAATGCCCTCGATCTTGACGCCGTTGGCCTCGAGGTCCTTCAGAACGACCTCGATGGCGACCTTGTGGTCGGGGAACTCGATGTTCTCGGTCACCTTCTTGGAACCGTTGGCAGCGTGGGTGAAGGTACCGCCGGTAAAGCAGACGCGCTCGCAGGAGCCCTTTGCGGACACCTTGTGGGACTTGGTATCGATGACCTGATACTTAAGGGTCGAAGATCCTGCGTTGACGACCAGAACGTTCATGTGTCTCCCTACTAACAGGCGGTGTGGCGCCGCCAGGTTACATACGCTTCAATAATAAACCCAAACGCCCTCGCGCTCGGGTTTATTGCGTTGATATATAAGTTATCGGTGCCTAAATACGCATGGCCTTTGACTTGTAAGACGAAATAGCGCGGGGATATACACCAAAGAAGAAATCCCGAGCGCGACAAGCAATATGACTCGAATGTCCGCGATGCTGCTCAACGCAGCATTGAACAGATAGAAAAGGATGGCACCCACCGCCACCATCTGGCTTTGAACCGAAATCAGTGAACAGCGCATCGAAGAATCGGCAGCATTTTGAAAAATTGAGTATTTAATTGGAGCAAATAACGAGTAGGCGACCGTCTGCAACACATAGAACACGGGCAGCAAATAGACCGGAGTAAAGGGAATCAAAAATAGAGCAGTCAGGGAAAGGCGCACGATGCCGCAAATACGCGCAAAACGGCCCTTGTCGACATGAGCAATCACACTGGGCACAATAAGCCCCATGGAGGCCGAGGCAAGGAGCTGGACCGCAATGATCACACCCGAAGCGACGGCATTCATTCCGCGACCCGCAAGCAACAGTGAGAAAAAGTCTTCCAGGGCGACAAAAGCAAATGCCTGAGAACAGTCCATGATGAACGCTGAACGAAGAATGCCATTACACGCAATAGCAGCACCGATCATCTTCGGGCTAATTCCACGCTCAGGTGTCCCCGCAGTGCTCCCTCTTTGCATCTCAGGAATGCAGACAACGACAACCAACGTCAACACCATTGCGATGGTATCTGCCGAAAGACCAATAAGATATGCACCGACAGACGAAATGAAACCGCCCACGCAAGCGGAGATGGCATAAGAGGCATAGAAAACAAATCGCTCAACGACATTAAGTCTTACGAGCTGGTCCTGAGAGACGCTGTCAATGTAAATCGCTTCGATGGATCCGCTCACACATGCAACGGCAAAACCTTTAAGAGCAAACGCACCGATTAAAAGCAGAGGAGAACGGACGAGAAGCAGGGCGGCGTAGTATCCAAGCATTCCCACGACGCCAACGAGGCCGCTTGTCTTTCGTCCAAACCTATCAGCAATATAGCCAATGGGAACTTCAAGGATGAACTTGCTCACTTGATATGCAATCATCATGCTAGAAATCGCCACCATCGAGAATCCGACGAATTCAAGGTAAACCGTCAGAAAATACAAGATGGTGCTGAAGTTCGACAGAAAAACGAACGTCATATAAAGCAAAACCGTACGGTTTTTCATACTCCGCCCTCCAAGAGTCAGCAATCTAAAATCGGAATCTTGGAAAAGCATGAGGGCAGAGCCGTCAGTCATGTGTTACAAGGCGTCAACATTCACTTGACGCCACGAGGCCAAATGGCCTCACGAAGCAAGGTGACGCAATAGGTGAAGAAATACCGTCTGGTGTCGATCGGTCCAGGCATTTTGTCGATAGCAAAAGTAGATGGGCAAGGCTACGTCATGCGAGCCTTCAATGGAACACTCGCTCACTTCCAGTCCATCTGATGCGAGAGAAGAGCCAGAAAAGCTCAATATCAATCCCCCGGCTTGAAGAAACTCAGTCTGCGCCCTGTTTCCGTATTCGACATCGCGAAAGCGGATATTAACCAGCTGGGCTTCGGGGCATTGATTGATTGCATTGAGACAGGGTGACAAATTAATGGGAACAGCGAGCCTGCCGCCCAGTAACTCACGAATGGTCATAGCGTCAACAGATTGATGACCAGCTGGGCATGAAAGAACCTTGAGCTCCTTTTCACCCAAGTATTTCGAAGAAAGGACACTATCCCTTGGTTCCTCAAATGAGATGGCCGCATCCGAAATGCCAAGCACAAGTGATTCAAAGCATGTGGCCGTTGGCTGATGCCAAACATCAAGGTGAATCTGAGGGTGCGAGCTTTCAAACGAGTCGTACCAGTTTTCGGAAAAAAGACGCCCCCGCCCGTGATGAACTGCACCCCAAA
>CALLRY010000273.1:0-3290 GCA_938014285.1 uncultured Collinsella sp.
AAGGGCATTTGTCCGTATCCGCTTCTGGGCAGTGGGCTTTTATCGCGAATTTCGGAAGTGCGGGGAAAATCGAAACTTGCCGCGCACACTCCGATTTTTGCCAACAAAATCGCAGGCCGCAAGAGTCCAAACCCGGGGCCTAGTCGACAGGTCCCATTTTTTACCGCACTTCCGAGTTCACCTGTCGATAATGTGCGGCGGCCTCTGGAACCTCCGAGAGCGTCGGCCTTTTAGCATAAAGCGCATCGCCCCCCCCCCGGGGGGGGCTTCTGGGGCGTGGCTCTTCTGGTTAAACTACTCAATTCTTAATGCTCACCGTGCTCAATTCTCGATGACCATTCGGACTATTTTTAAGTGGGCATCAACAGGTTGAGTCGGGGAGGGGAGAGCTGAGGTGGATGAGGCGTATTTGTCCTGGCGTTATGTTCCACGCTTATTTGACCATGCGCGATACGGTAGCTTCAGCTTGCGGCTGTCTTGTGCTTCTTCGAGATTCCACACCGTACCTTCCAGGTCCGATTTATGTCCGCGCCGGTATTTATGCTTTAAGCAAAGCGGCACGAGTGAACTTGCTACAAGCCTCATGCTGTGAGCGCGTTAACCAATCAGTCGTGAAGGCGAGGTGAGTATGAAAGGTAGAAACCAGCACGTTACGAAGCGGGCGGATGGCAATTGGCAGGTTAAGGGCGAGGGGGCGCGTCGCGCTTCCTTTGTTACGACGACCCAGGGCGAAGCTATAAAGCGCGGTCGTCAAATTAGTTCTAATCAGCACTCTGAGCTAATCATCCATCGTCCCGATGGCAGAATCCGCGCAAAGGATTCCCATGGGCACGATCCCTTCCCGCCGAGAGGATAGGGGCTTGACGCCATTGCGGCTGCGGGCATGGATTAGCGTGTCCGCAGCCGCATACTTCCGAGTTTTGGGCCTTGTACCCTTTACTCCATATGCTGTTAACACTTGATTGATGCTATTTAAGGTCTATAATCAAATAAAAACTCTGAAATATCTTTTCAAAACAATGAAAGGAATTTTGAGGACGATGCTTTGCCAGTTTACCTTCAGGAACTATAGATCCTATCGCGACGAAACTGTGCTTTCCATGCAGGCAACATCGATGAGGGAGTTCGAGCGCTCCCTCATAGAGTGTCCTGACGGGCAGAGTTTCCTTCCGGTGGCTGCGGTTTACGGGCCTAACGCTGGCGGCAAGTCTAACCTGCTCGAGGCTCTTGACTATATTCGTTCGGCGGTAGCAAGGCCGATCAGGTTGTTGTCTGCCAGCACTGATGCGCCAGAAGGTAACCGATCTTCGATACCTCGTTGCTCTGCGTTCGAGTTCGATGACGTGTCGGCTGCTAAGCCCACCGAGTTCGAGCTCTACTATCGCGCGGGTGAGCATGAGTACCGCTATGCCCTGTCCGTGCATGCGGACGCGATCGTGTCCGAAGGACTGTGGCGGCGCAAATTGGGGGCGTCACGCACGGCGATGCTGTTCGAGCGCGAGGGCACGGGGGTTGAGCTTGGTCCCACGCTGCGTAAGCTCGTGACGGCCGCGAGATTCAACCCGAGCCTGCCATACCTGTCGTTTCTCTGCATCAACTTTGACGCGCCGGTGATCAAGGAGGCTGCCAGTTGGTTTCTTGATGGGGTGTTCCTGAACTACAACAGCTCCTATCTGGAGCAGATGCTCGAACAGTTGCTCGACGAGGATGACTCACCCGAGATCACGCGTTTTCTGCGTGCCGTTGACGTGCGTATCGATGGCTTTAGGGTTGAGAAAGCTCCGGAATGGCGCGGCCAGCGCGTCTTCGTAAAGCATGAGGTGGACGGCAAGGGCTATGAGCTGCGCCTGTCCGAGGAGTCGGCCGGTACTCAGAAGCTCATGGGGTTGGCTGCGTATCTGATGACAGCGCTTGAGCGTGGTGGCACCGTTGTGGTAGACGAACTCGACGCCAAACTGCACCCGAAGCTTCTTCGCTATGTGATTCTGCTGTTTAAGGATCCTGAGGTCAACAAGAGTGGCGCGCAGCTCATCTTCTCGTCCCAGGATGTGTCAACCATGCGAAACGATGTGTTCCGCCGTGACGAGATATGGTTCGCTGCGCGCGGCGAGGGGGAGGCGAGTCAGCTGTGGTCGCTCGCCGATATCCACGAGGCTAACGGCAACTTGGTTAGCAAGAACGCAGCTTTCGACAAGCAATACCTGTCTGGCCGCTACGGCGCCGATCCGTACCTCACCCGCATCGAGGAGTGGGATTAGCATGGTGGCGAAGAAGTCGAAGGGCTGGCGTAGCGGCAAGCGAGAGGGCCGCTCACGCATGGTTCAGATGACGCGCCATCTCGTGGTGACCGAGGGCAAGGAGACTGAGCCTCGATACTTTGAGGGCGTGCGCGCCGCTTTGTGTGCGGCAAACGAACGCAAGGTTGTCGTTATCGTTAAGGGAACGGGCAAACATACGCTCGACCTGCTTGACTTCGCTGTCGAACACTGTCGCTATGCTCCTGAGACGTTTGACCATGTGTGGCTTGTATTTGATAAGGATGATTTCCCTGCATCCGATTTCGATGCGATGGAGAGCAAATGCGCCGAGCTCACCGATGGATTGAGGACGTTTCATGCGCTGTGGTCGAACCCCTGCTTTGAGCTGTGACCCCTTCTGCACCTTCGATATACGACTGCTCCTATGTCGGCCGCAGAGTGCCAGCGTGGCCTCGCTCAAGCCATGTCTAAAGACCTGGGCATTGAGTACCGCAAGAATTTGGCAGGGCTGTTCGAGGTGGTGGACGGCAAACGAGGCGAGGCGTTGCAGCGTGCTGGACGCCTCGTCACATACCATAGGGGGCTGGGTAACGTTAAACCATCCGCGCAAAACCCTGCAACCAAGGTGGGCGAGGTATTCGATCTGATTGGGCCGTATCTGGTTTGACGGTCAAGTTCGATCGGGCTTGATAGGACTGGAGATTCATGAAAGATGTTGTTTCGGGCTGCCTGCCGTCTTTAACTGGATTGACCTTTTGGGACCCGATAGGATACTAGGCCGAATCTAGCGGTATTGACGCAGTCAACCTACGGGCTCGCACGTTGCTGCTGCTAGCAGCGGATCGGGTGAGGACTGCTGCTTCTTTGGCCTGTACGCTTCCGATGGCCAGTTTGCCGTGGATGCCTCCTGGGTGGACGCGACCGGCGCCATAGCCGATGCTGCCTGCGAGAGTGGCTCACTTACGTCGGCGCAGTTTGTGGCGCCGATGGGCGGGGCCTTTGGTACCGCCTGTGTTATGGATGCCAGCGGGG
>CALLRY010000274.1:0-5500 GCA_938014285.1 uncultured Collinsella sp.
TGGTCACACCATCGCCGTCCACGACGGCCGCAAGCATGTGCCCGTGTATGTTACCGAGTCCATGGTTGGTCACAAGCTCGGCGAGTTCGCGCCGACTCGTACGTTCCGTGGCCACAAGGCCAAATAGGGGGTTAACCGTAAATGGCAACTAAGTCTATTGAAACTGAGGCCACCGAGGTTCGCGCCGTCGCTAAGTACGTGCGTGTTTCCCCCAGCAAGGCCCGCCTGGTGGTCGATCTGATCCGCCGCAAGCCTGTCGCTCAGGCCTTCGACATCCTCCACTTCTGCGACCGCGCCGTCGCCGTGGATGTCGAGAAGGTTCTCCGTTCCGCCGTTGCGAACGCCGAGAACAACAACGGTCTGCGTGCCGACAACCTGGTTGTCGCCGCTGCCTATGTTGACGAGGGTCCGACGCTTAAGCGCATCCGTCCCCGCGCCAAGGGTTCCGCTTCTCGTATTCTGAAGCGTACTTCCCACATCACCGTCGTCGTTGCTCCTCGAAAGGAGGCGTAAAGCTGTATGGGTCAGAAAGTCTACCCCACCGGCTTCCGTCTTGGCATCACCGAGAACTGGCGCTCCCGCTGGTTCGCAGAGAAGGATTACGCTAAGACCCTCGGTAACGATCTCGAGATCCGCAAGTACCTCGAGAAGCGTCTTTCCCGCGCAGCTGTCTCCCGCGTCGAGATCGAGCGCGCTGGCGACAAGGTGAAGGTCATCATCCTCACCGCTCGCCCCGGCGTTGTCATCGGTAAGAAGGGTGCCGAGATCGATACCCTCCGCACCGAGCTCGAGAAGGTCGCTGGCGTCTCCAAGGGCCAGCTCTCCGTCGACGTTGTCGAGATCAAGCGCCCCGAGCTCGACGCCAACCTCGTTGCTCAGTCTATCGCCGAGCAGCTCGAGGGCCGCGTTGCCTTCCGTCGCGCTATGCGCAAGGCTGTCCAGTCCGCCCGCAAGGCCGGCGCTAAGGGCATCCGTATCCAGTGCTCCGGTCGTCTCGGCGGCGCCGAGATGGGCCGTCGTGAGTGGTACCGCGAGGGTCGCGTGCCTCTGCACACCCTCCGTGCCAAGATCGACTACGGCACGGCTGTCGCCAGCACCACCATGGGCGCTTGCGGCGTGAAGGTCTGGATCTACCTGGGCGAGAAGCTCCCGGGCCAGCCTGTTCCCAACCCTGCACTCGAGGGCTCTTCCCGTCCTCGTCGTCGTAACTCCGAGAGGAGGGGTCAGTAGTGCTTGCCCCTAAGCGTATTCTTCACCGCAAGGTGCAGCGTGGCTCCATGAAGGGCCAGGCCAAGGGTAATACCGAGCTGCATTTCGGCGAGTTTGGCATCCAGGCTCTCGAGGCCCATTGGATTACCAACCGTCAGATCGAGGCCGCTCGTATTGCCATGACCCGCTACATGAAGCGTGGCGGTCGTGTCTACATCACGATCTTCCCCGATAAGCCCATCACCAAGAAGCCTGCCGAGACTCGCATGGGTTCTGGTAAGGGTAACCCCGAGGAGTGGGTGGCCGTCGTCAAGCCCGGCCGCATCATGTTCGAGGTCAAGGGCGTGCCCGAGGAGGTCGCTCGCGAGGCTCTGCGTCTTGCACAGCACAAGCTTCCCATCAAGACCAAGATTGTTGCTGCTAAGAACGCTGAGCAGCGCATCGAGAAGGAGATGGCTGAGGAGGCCGCTCTCGAGGCCAAGTGGGCTGCTGAGGACGCCGCCGCCGCCAAGGAGGAGAACTAATGAAGCCCGCAGAGATTCGTGAGCTCTCGGACGCTCAGCTCGTTGAGAAGCTGAAGGAAATGCGCGCCGAGCTCTTTAACCTTCGTTTCCAGATGGCCACCAGCCAGCTGGACAACACCGCTCGCGTCAACACCGTGAAGAAGGACATCGCTCGCGTCCTCACGGAGCAGCGCGCCCGCGAGATCGCAGCGGAGAAGTCCGCTGTCGCCGAGTAGGACCTAAGGAGAGAACATGACTGATTCGCGTAACTCGCGTAAGGTCCGTACGGGTGTCGTTACCTCCGTCTCCGGTGCCAAGACCATTGTTGTCACCATCACCGAGCGCAAGCGTCACCCCAAGTACGGCAAGATGATGACCAGCTCCAAGAAGCTGCACGCTCACGACGAGGAGTGCACGGCTGGCGTGGGCGATACCGTCCGCGTTATGGAGACCCGTCCTATGTCCAAGATGAAGCGTTGGCGCCTCATCGAGGTCGTCGAGCGCGCTAAATAAGCAGTCGCTCTTACGACTTGTACGTTTCCGAAGATGTGCGTATGCCTGGTTTGCATACCACAGGCCGTATAAAGGCTGCGCACCTCTCTTCGGTTCTTAGTTCGGAGGAACATCTACCATGATTCAGATGCAAACCATGCTGAACGTCGCCGACAACTCCGGCGCTCGCAAGATTCGCTGCATCAAGGTGCTTGGCGGTTCCAAGCGTCGTTATGCAGGCATCGGCGATGTGTTCATCGGTGCTGTCCAGGAGGCTACCCCTGGCGCCAACGTCAAGAAGAAGGACGTTGTCCGTTGCGTCGTTCGCACCGTTAAGGAGATCCGCCGCAAGGATGGCTCCTACATTCGCTTTGATGAGAACGCCTGCGTTGTCATCAACAACGATGGTTCGCCCGTCGGCACCCGTATCTTCGGGCCCGTCGCTCGCGAGCTTCGTGACAAGAAGTACATGAAGATCGTCTCGCTCGCTCCCGAGACCCTGTAGTTAGGGGAGATATATGTATATCAAGAAGGGCGATAAGGTCCAGGTTCTCTCTGGTAAGGATCGCGGCAAGCAGGGCGTTGTCCTGCGTGCTCTCCCCGCCGAGAACAAGGTCGTTGTCGAGGGCGTTTCGGTCGTCAAGAAGGCCGTCAAGCCCAACGCTGCCAACCAGCAGGGCGGCATCGTTTCGCAGGAGGCTCCCATCGACGCCTCCAACGTCAATCTCGTTTGCCCCGAGTGCGGTAAGGTCACCCGCGTCGGTCACGAGAAGGACGGCAAGAACAAGCTGCGCGTCTGCAAGAAGTGCGGCCACAAGTTCTAAGCTGCCCGCAACATCAAGTTGCTAGCAAAGGCCCGGATGCTACGGCACCCGGGCTTTTTTCTATCCCTACTCATTGGGGACAGACTTAAATGAGTGGCCGTTGAAATGCCGGCACCTGGGGGCGTTCATTTTCTGTCGGCAGCTGGGGACGACCATTCATTGGGGACAGACTTAAATGACCAGTCGTTGGGGGGAGAGTCTCTATGTGCCGGCAGTTTGGGACGATCCTTTGATGTCTGGTGCCCCCAGAGGGGTGAAGTAATGCAGCTGGCTCTGTCTTTAGGGCTATGGTGCTCCGCCCCTATATGTTTCACAAGGTTTGTCGCATGCGCATTTACGCGCAGAGTCTTGCGCGATGATGCGCATGGCCGCGCAAATATCTGCTAACTATGGTTAAATAATGACCGATAAACAAATAAACACGCAAATACAAGCAAATGCGCGCGCATTTGTGCGAATATAAGGCTGTTGGAAATGAAGGACTTCCGATGACTCAGGAGGCACATAATGGCAGATTCCAAACAGGCTCCGCTCGACGCCGAAGCAGCCGCAAAAGCAGCGTTCACTTCGGTCCAGGACAAGCCATTCCCCGATGATATCTTTACGGCTCCCGAGCTTCGTTGGGCTGTGATCGGGTGCGGCGTTATCGCCAACCAGATGGCCCAGTCTCTCGCTCTTGCCGGTCGCAAGCTTGCGGGCGTCGCCAACCGCACGCTGTCCAAGGCTCAGGCTTTTGCTGAGCAATATGGCATCGAGAAGGTCTATGAAACGGTCGAGGACCTCTACGCCGATCCGAACATTGACGCAGTCTATATCACCACGCCGCACAACACGCATATCACCTACCTGCGAGCCGCTCTGGCAGCTGGTAAGCACGTACTCTGCGAGAAGGCCATTACCCTTAACTCTGCCGAGCTCGACGAGGCCCGTGCCATCGCTGACGAGCACAACGTGGTCCTTATGGATGCCACCACGGTGCTCCACATGCCCTTGTATCAGGAGCTGCGCCGCCGCATGGATGCCGGCGACTTTGGACGCATGAACCTCGCCCAGCTCAACTTTGGCAGCTACAAGGAGTACGGCGACCTGACCAACCGCTTTTACAATCGCAACCTTGCTGGCGGTGCCATGCTCGATATTGGCGTCTATGCCCTGTCCGTCATGCGCCTCTTTATGGCAAGCCAGCCCGCTGAGGTCGTTTCGCTGGGCAACACCTGCGAGACTGGCGTTGACGTCGCGGGTGGCATCGTCTGCCGAAATGCCGAGCAGCAGCTGGGCGTCGTGAGCCTTACGCTCCACTCCAAGCAGCCCAAGCGCTCGGTCATCAGCTTCGACAAGTGCTACATCGAGGTCAATGAATATCCGCGTGCCGATCACGCGACCATCGTGTGGACTGCGGACGGCCACCGCGAGGAGGTCCACGCCGGCACCGAGGCTTACGCCCTGTGCTATGAGATGGCCGACCTGGAGAAGGCCGTTGCCGGCGACGACTCCAAGCGCGAGCTGCTGGATTATGCTTCTGATGTTATGGAGCTTATGACCAAGCTCCGCGCCGACTGGGGAGTTGTGTACCCCGAGGAGGAGTAAACGATGCTTGCGGAAGATAGGCTCAACGCGATCGTGTCGATGGTGCAGCAGGCCGGCTCGGTTACCGTGCCGGAGCTTGCCGAAGCCCTGGGCGTGACGGCGTCTACCATTCGGCGCGACCTGCAGACGCTCGACCGAGCTCATCGCATCGCCAAGGTCCACGGTGGAGCGACGAGTCTTGAGCGCGCGCACGTGACGCGCGACCTAACGCTTAATGAGCGCAGCGACCTCCATAACGACGACAAGGAGCGTATCTGCGCCCGTGCGGCGGCGCTTGTGGAGCCCGAGAGCTTTGTATACATCGACTCGGGCTCGACGACGCTGAGGCTCATCGAGCATCTTCCACACCTTGAAGATGTCACCTATGTGACCGATTCCGTGCTCCATGCTCAGCACCTTGCTTTGCGCGGCATGCGTACCGTGGTGTTGGGCGGCGAGCTCAAACCCGAGACCGAGGCGCTCGTTGGCCCCGATGCCTTGGCAACCTTAGACCGCTACAACTTCAACTGTGGCTTTTGGGGCTCTAACGGCATTGCCGCCGAGCAGGGCTTCACGGCGCCCGATATCGAGGAAGCACAGGTCAAGCGTATCTCGATGCGCCATACCGCCAAACGCTTTGTAATCTCGGACGCCAGTAAATTTGGCATGGTGGCGCCCGTCAAGTTCGCGGACTTCCGCGACGCAACGATTATCACTGCGGGCGAGGTCCCCGCCAAGTACCGGGCAATGGACAACGTCATCACTGTCTAACAGCGAGACAAGGCCAAAACCACCACGAAGGTGCCTGTCCCCATTGTGGTGGTTAGTAACGAAAACCGAGTAGTTTTCTCAATAGAAAAGCGGCAACGTCCATCACGGTTTCTCAATAGAAAAGCGGCAACGTCC